>CAMYOI010000460.1 GCA_947259955.1 uncultured Gammaproteobacteria bacterium | reverse complement strand
GGAATTTTCTGCGCAAACTGCAACTTGCCACAGAGATCGATGCCCATTCCAAGCGGTTGACCGCGCATGTCGTCGCGCGCGGCAGCAGCATCGGCGAACTGGTTGACGATACCGAGGTAAATATCGAGACCCATGCCGGGCGCTGGTACCTCACCGATCCCAACCAGGCGGGCACAGCGTATATCGAGGTCGTGCAGGGCACTGCCAAGGCAACCACTCGGACCAGACAGACCGTGGTCAAGATTGACGCACGCATCGATGAGGTGCCGATGGACTTCACCCTGGAAACGAAACGACTCCCGAAAAGCACCGGTGGCAAGGAATTTCTCGATACCAAAATCAAAGCGATCGCAGCCGGCGCTAAACTGACCATGCAGGGTTTAGTGCCGCGGTTGAGCGGACTGCGCGGTCTGGATCTGCACGTTTCCTTTAGCGGTAACCGGATCGATAGCCTCGATGAATTATTAAATGTATCACTGCCGCCGTTTGGACCGTACTCCGTTGATGGGCAGTTGAGGATCGGAGATACCGATTACAGCCTTTCAGACATAACGTTCCGGGTAGGCGAAACCATCGCGAAAGGACACCTCAAGGTTTCCACCGCGGGCGCCAAATCGGAACTGACCGGAATACTCGAAGCCAAGACCTTTCGGCTGGATGATTTTCAACTGGGCGATTGGTCGCCGGTGGCGGTCACTAACGAGGAAAATCGAGGTTGAGACCGGAGAAAACGCGATTCCAAGAAAACCGGCGGAACAGGACAACGGTAAACATACGCAAGCAGAATCGGCGCAGCCGCTATTGAGCAGAGAAGTGATGCACGGTTTTGATGGTAAGGCCGATATTCGGGTTGGTGACGTTCTATCGGGACAAGACCGGCTCGGTTTCGGGGAAATGAGTATTGCACTGCAGAACGGGAAACTATCGCTGTCGCTAGACGTAGATTTGCCGGGAGGGGAGGCCGCACTGGAACTGAGTCTGCAAGCAACCGAGCGGGAATATGCCGCGACGCTGCGAACTCAAATCGAAAACTTCGACTATGGCGTATTTGCCCGCCGCATCGAGCCCGAAACCGATATGGCCGGTAAATTTTCCGTCGACGTGGACCTGGCGTCCCAGGGCGAGACATTGAGTCTGATCGATGACAATGCCAACGGGTATTTCGATTTTGTGATCTGGCCGGAAACCCTGCGCAGCGGTATTTTCGACCTGTGGACGACTAACCTGTTTTTTGCCGTTCTGCCGGTGTTGAATCTGCAAACACAATCGAGAGTCAACTGCCTGGTTGGCCGGCTCGATGTGAAAGATGGGGTCATGAAGCCCAATCTGCTGTTCATGGACACAACCCGTACCCAGGTCAAAGGAAAGGGAACGATCAATTTTCGGACTGAGCGCATCAAGCTGCGCCTCATGCCGCGCAGCAAACGGCCCAAATTTTTCAGCCTATCGACGCCGGTGGTGGTCGAGGGAAGCTTTGCCGACTTCGGCGTAGGTTTGAGGCCCGATGACGTGTTAGGCACGGCGGTCCGGATGATGGCCACCGTGGTGCTCGTCCCGGGCCAGTACATTACCCAGGGTGTCAGGCCGGGCGTAGACACGAAAAAGTGTGAACAAGCCATAGGCTTGCGGGACGAGTAGAGTAACGGCACCAAATCCAAAAAAAACCGCAATCGGAACCCCGTGGTTCGATATGCGGTCTAATCGATGTACTGTGATCGGGCGCCCGGTGAGAAATACTCGACTAGGCGACTCGAACCACCTGGTTTTTGCCTCCACGCTTGGCAGAATAAAGCGCTTTGTCGGCTTTGATGATAAAGCTCTCGATGTCATCGCCGGCGGCGTACTCTGCCACCCCCAGGCTGATGCTTCTATGGCCGATGATGTCGAATTTATGACTGTCGATGGTATGACGCAGTTTCTCCGCCAGGAAATAAGCGCCATCTTTATTGGTTTCCGGGCAAAGGATAATAAACTCGTCCCCGCCCCACCTGCCGACAATATCACTGATCCTGACGCCATCGCGGATCAAGTTTGAAATTTCCTCGAGTAATCGGTCACCCGCGGTGTGACCAAATTCGTCATTAGCCTGCTTGAAAGAATCAACGTCCAGCAAGATAGTGGAGAAAGTGTGACCATAGCGTTTACCCCTGTTTATTTCCCTGACCATTTCCTCATGGATCTTCCGCCGGTTGTAACAACCCGTCAAATGGTCTCGTTCAGATGAGCGCTTGATCTCCTGGAAATACTCGTGCTGTTTGGCGATAAGTTTCCCGCCCATGATCGAGGGGTAGATCAACGCGAGTAAAGCAAAAAACGAGATCGTAGCGATATACTCCCAGCGTTCTGCCAGTGGTTCCGGCTTATAGTCTTCAATGAAATATCCGAGAACTGGTATTTCAAGCCAGAACTCCCAGACGACACTGAGGCAGACAACCGTCAGGAAGATGATGAAGATGTAGCTGTAAAATCTGCTTTTACTCATTGAAAAGACGTGTTCTTACTTCAGGAGTAACCTTGGACATTGGCGGTGATCGTTGGCCGATCATTATAAAGTTTCTCTTTGCTATAGCCTAAATTATATTGAATCACTCTGGAAAATTAGGGCTGTTTGACGATAAATACGTGTTTGTGACCCGCATATCTTCACTTCGGATCCGATGAAGATTGACCGCAATCGAGTACCGTCTGTTCGAAAACGAGTGCTTATTCTGGCCAATCCAACATCGGGCGGATTCCGCCTCGACACCTTGAGCCGCTTGGCCGCGGAGCTGCGTGCCAAAGATGTCGAAGTCGATACCCGTTTTACCCGCCGGGCCGGCGAAATCGCCGAGACCTGCGCCGATACGGCGTTGGCAGTCGACGTGCTGGTAGTGGCCGGCGGCGACGGCTCCGTCAATGAGGCATTGACCGGATTTCTATCCCGGTCAACACCGCCGCCTCTGGCGGTTGTGCCATTCGGCACGGCAAATGTTTTGGCCAATGAGCTGAAGTTGCCTGGAAAGCCGGACGAAATCGTCCATAATGTGTCGCCCCGGCTGAAGCGCCGCCTGGGCAAATTCGCCTACGTCGCCGCGGCCTTGCACACCGCATTTCGTGCCAAATCGCCCCGCCTTGAGGTGGATGACGGGCATACGGTGCACCAATGCCGTCTCGCCATTGTCACCAACGGGAGCTGTTATGGGGGACCCTTCATCGTGTGTCCAGATGCGGACGCGACCGAACCGGGCCTGTATCTCGTCATGCTTCGGTCGGATGACCCTCTATCGCTGGCCTGGTTCGGCTTCAATCTCTTGACGAGCCGCATTTACAAACTGAAAAGTGCCCGGATTACTCGCGCAGATACGATAAAGATTTCGTCTCCAGAACCGGCTCCAGTGCAAATCGATGGGGATCCTTTTGGCTCGACGCCATTGTCGATTCAAAGCAGTGATCTATCAGTACCTGTTCTGGTCCCCTGAATCAGGGCAGGTACCGCCGGGGGAGACCGAAAGCTGGAGAAACTGCGGCGAAACAATGGATTCCCGCATGTTTGAAGGCCCACGAACCGCTCCGTCGTGGTAACTTAACGGATTGACCGAGACACCGCGCGGCGATGTTCAGACCACTCCACCCAAGCGTACTGTCGATGCGGTAGATAAATTTGGAAAAAACCGAACCCGAAATGCGCTTGGCGCGTGACCTACTGCCGGCGGCTATCGTCCTCGTATTCGCAATCCTGGCTTTGTTGGTCGGCAGCGTGCATGAACCCTGGGCGGACGAGGCTCAGGCCTGGCTGATCGCCAGGGATGCGACCCTGCACAATCTGCTGTTTCAGTTGCCACACGCGGAATTGAATCCTTCGCTGTGGCACCTCATGCTGATTGTCCCCTCCACCTATCTAAGCTATGAGGCACTGAGATATATCGCCCTGTTTTTCGGAATACTCGGTGTTTGGATATTTGTCCGCAATGCGCCTTTTCCGAAGCCGATCAAGGTCCTTGTGCCCTTTACTTACTTCATTTTTTTTCAATATACGGTCATTTCGAGAAGCTACTGCCTGTTCGCATTGGTGATTTTTGGCATCGCGACGCTCTACAAGGACCGGTTTGAGAGGCCTTTATCCTACGCTGCCCTGATCGCGGTCCTGGTTTATACGCATTCATTCGGCGCATTAACCAGTTTGGGGCTGATCGGGATGCATTTTCTGGACTTGTTCAGGCTACGGGACCGCCTGCCGAAAGACGTGATCGTGAAAAACCTGGCCTGCATCAGTGTGCCCATTGGCGTGGGCTGCTTTTTGCTGTACCAGGTATTTCCCATTCGACAGCGAACATTGTCCACTCGATGGTATTTCGACCTTGATCACACATTGGAAGTGCTAACCTTGAGCCTGAACGAGAGCTTCGTCGGTATCACCGCACTGTCGCTGTCGATTCTGTTGGTCAGCGCGTTCTGGTTCTGGCAGCGCAGGGTGCTGCTGCTGTACGTTGCGATGGTCGCACCGGTGGTCACCGTGTTTTCGATCAAATTCTACAACTACTGGCACATTGGATTGCTGTTTCTGGTGTGGCTGCTGGTGCTCTGGATTTCTTTCGAAACAGAAGCCAGGAGCCGTTTCGAGTCGTTCGTGCCAGTGATGCGCCAGGTCGTCCTGGGATGCATATACGCGGTGCTGGGCTTTCACGTTTACTACGCCGCGGCGGCCTCGTATAACGACTACAAGGGCAGCTACTCTTGCGGAAAGAGTGTTGCGGAACTGCTCAAGCACAACGACGTCGGGGATCGCAGGGTGTACGCTAGGAATTTCTGGTCAATTGCCGCATTGCCCTACTTCGAGGGCAAAATGTTCTATAACATCAACCCTGAGTTCGACTTTGGCTACTGGACTTTTTTCGCGCCAGACAAAGTGGACGATATGAACGACGTTATTGGTTCCAGACCGGATGCGATCCTGATCGCGCGAATGAATACCCAGGAAGACATCGATGGATATGCGCGAAACAACTTCAATGGCCACGTATTCTGGAAGGACGGTGTCAAGGAATCGAATCATTGCACCGTATACATTAGAGAAGATCTCTACCGTGGAACCCCGGGCAAGAACTAGACATTTCGGAGCCGGGCCGCGGCATGCCGGAGCGCCCATGAGCGATGGTACGCGGCGCCGTGCGACAAGTGGGGGAGCTTAGCAGCTTGTGAAGGTTGTTCTATTCTCCGGCGGCAGGGGTTCCACGGTCCTGTCCAAAAGGCTTGTGAAACAGGAGGATCTTTCCATTACGATCCTGATCAACGGTTATGATGATGGTGCGTCGACCGGCGCTATCCGGAGTTTCCTCGGTGATTGCCTGGGCCCCTCGGACTTCCGGAAAAACGCACTCCGATTCGCACAGGAACTGAGGACCTGCGAAGAACAGGCCGTATCGCTGCTGGACAAACGCCTGGGGATTCACCTGTCACCCGTCCAGGGTCGGGAAATCGTGCGCGGAATCTGCAGCAGAGACTTCACAAACGCCGACCCCGCTGAGGCAGCCGATATCGCCTCTTTGACCCAAGCGCTTGGCCGGGAGATGCACAATAACATAGCCGACCGCCTGCAAAAATTTCTAGATTTCGAGCACGCTCAACCGAACGCATTTGCCTATCAGGACTGCAGTCTGGGAAATCTGGTGTTCGCCGGGTCCTTCCTCGCCTGCGATCGTGACTTCAACCAGGCCATCGATGACTTTTGCGGGATAGTGGGCCTTCCGAACGGCATGATAGTCGACGTTACCGATGGGGAGAACCTGGTCCTGGTCGCCATTGATGCGAAAGGCAACTATCTGCCACGTGAGGAGGACATCGTGGACTCGGCTGAGCGGAGCCAAATCGAAGATATCTTTCTGCTGCCAGATCCTCTGAACGGACGGGAACTTCTTGAAATCGAAAATATGGAACTAGACGCATCCCTGCGCCGGTTGAATTCTCTTTCCCGCACACCACGCCCAAATCCTTTGGCGATATCCAGAATAAAGGAAGCGGATCTGATCGTATATTCGCCAGGAACCCAGCATTCCAGCCTTTTCCCGTCCTATATGACGCTGGGTATCGGGGATGCAATCGCGTCCAATCTTTCGGCTATCAAAATCTTCATCAGCAACATACATGAAGACGCGGAGATAGCGGACGCCAGCGCTGTGCACATCGTGCGGCGTGCCGTCCATTATCTGAATCGAAAAAATGTCCAGGATCATCCGGCCCCTGCACTGATAACGCACTATTTGTTCAATTACCCCAAGCTCGACACCGGCGGTGTTCCCTATATTACTCCGGGAAACCTGGACGTACTGGATGATCCTCGACCCGTACGGATCGGCAACTACGAAGACGGCACCACCGGGTTTCATGACGCGGACAAGACGCTCACGCCTTTCATCGAAACCATCCTGGCCCGGGGCAGGATGGACAGAATAGCGGTGTTCATGCTGGATACCGGCTCATCCGATAAAGTAACCCAGTCCCTGATCCAGATGCTGCAAAATCTGGAGTCGGGTCGGGATCATCATATCGAGGTGTATTACTCCACCGAAAAAGAAATTGGCAGCACCCTGAAGGCCAATATCCCACTCGTCCTGCATGAACGTACGGATGGATTCGATTCGGATTTCGTGCGGAAAGTGGTCGACGAGAAGATGTCGTTTGGGGAAGCCGTCGCCTGTCGGTCAACGACATTCACGACTCGTACAGATTACGCTATCAGGGCAATCCTCTGCTCGGACTCGTGAGTTACGTCGGAAGCCACATGCTCAGTTTATTGTATTTGTTGCTGTATGGGCGGTACGTGTCGGACACGCTGAGCGGTATCCGGGTCGTTCGTAGCGAAATATTTGCACTGAATGAGTTCGAATTCAACGACCCGGCCTTTAACCAATACTTGCTGTCCGCGATACTGGGTGGTAAGTACGAGATTCTGGAAATGCCGGTCAGATTCCTGCCGCAGTCCCCGCAAAAGGTGAAACGGACAACGGTTTTAGAGGGTCTGAAATCGATATACATCATCTTCGCACAAAGAATCCAATGGATTGGCAGGTCACGCAGGTAACGGGAAATGGGGGCAAGGAGACACCGGCTCGTCAGCCGGAATGGGCCTTCATTATCGAATGCAGCGAGTCGGGCATGGCGGCCGCTGAGGCATCGAATGCGTATCGTGTCGGCTTGAGAACGAATCTGATTAGCGGTTCTGAGAAATTTTCGTGGGCGTTCTCCGGCTTCGGCGATACGATGCGCGATCTGGATTCGATTTGAGCCGGGTATTGATCATCCCGGCCGCGGGCAGAGGCAGCCGGCTGCACGCCGAGGTGCCTAAATTCCTCTATCCGATAAACGGCAAACCGATGATCGATCGATTGATTGCAATGTACTCGAGGTACGCGGATTGCAACGTGGTCGTGGTGGGCCTTGACCATCTCGATGCTGCGACCAGACATTTTCAGCGATGCCACAACGTTTCGTTGGCCACCCAATCTCAACCGACGGGCATGCTGGATGCAATTCTGGCTGCTCGTGGTCTCGTGAACACGATCGCGCCCCGAAGCATCTGGATCACATGGTGCGACCAGATCGCATTGCGCCAGGAAACATTGCAGCGTCTTGCCGACCTGACCGGGTCGGAATCACAGGCGCCCATGACTTTCCCGACCGTGGTCAGGACTGATCCGTATATTCACTTCAAGCGTGATTCGGAACAGAAGATTATTGGACTATTCGAGCGACGTGAAGGGGACCCTATGCCCGATGTGGGTGAGAACGATGTGGGCCTGTTCGCGATGACGCGCGCTGCCTACGATTTGCTGGGCGATTTTTACGCCATGGACCCCCCTCGCGGCCGGGCCACGGCGGAGCGGAATTTTCTGCCGTTTATCCCCTGGCTTGCCCGTGCTCATCGCGTTTCCACATTTCCGGCAACCGACACCACCGAGGCCATTGGGGTGAACACTGCCGCCGATGCAGAGGCGCTTGCCGGGGTAATCGAGAATATCGAACATGAAAGCTAGCACCCTGTCGGTGGTGATACCGGCATTCAACGAAGCGCGGTTCATAGGAACCTTGCTGGAGCAGATAAAAAAGGTCGATTTGTCCTCGCATGGTATCGGCAAGGAAATCATCGTCATCGATGATGGGTCGACGGACAGCACGGTCGATATCGTTGAAAGCATGGATGGCGTCGCCTTGATCAAACAGCCGGTTAACGGCGGAAAAGGCAAGGCGGTGCGCGCAGGACTGGATTTTGCGGCGGGCGAGTACATCATCATCCAGGACGCGGATCTCGAGTATGATCCCGAGGATTATCTGCCCATGCTGGGTGCAATGATCGATGGGGGTGCCGACGCGGTTTACGGCAGCCGTTACATGCGAAAACATTCACGGGGATGGTTGCTCGACTGGATCAAGGCGAAAAACCCACACCAGTCTCTGAAAGCGTATGTTGGCGGACGCAGTTTGAGCTGGTTCGGGTGGCTTTACACCGGCAGATACTTGACCGATACGGTCACCGCTCTCAAGTTGTTCAGGCATGAGGTCATCAAAACCATGGTACTGGAAACAACCGGGTTCGAACTCGACCATGAAATCACATCCAAGGTGCTCATGGGGGGGGGCAGTATCGTGGAGGTGCCGATCAGCTACAATCCACGCACCAAGGAAGAGGGAAAGAAGATCGGCCTGAACGACTGGTTCACTGGAATCAGGACCTTCAAACGCTATGGAAGGGCATCTAAGTATTCAGGGTCAGGGTAAAAACTCGCCGGTCAATGCCGCGGGGCCGGTGCATCAACCACCGGATTTGCCAGTACGCCGATCCCGCTGATTTCGATCTCCACATGGTCCCCGTGTTTCATGAACACCTGGGGATCCCGCTTGAAGCCCACACCGCCAGGCGTACCGGATACGATCACATCCCCAGGCTCCAGCCGGGTAAATGTTGAAATGTAGTTGATCAGCACCGGTATGCTGAAAATCAGCAGATCCGTTGTCGCGTGCTGCATGCGCTCACCGTTGAGCCGGGTTTCGAGGGTCAGGGCCGACGGGTCCGGGATGTCATCGCTGGTCACCATCCAGGGTCCGAATGGCCCGGTGCACATGAAATTCTTGCCCGGAGTGAACTGGCTGGTGTGCCGTTGCCAGTCGCGAATGGAAACATCGTTATAGCAGGAATAGCCGGCGACGTGATCCAGGGCACCGGATTTCGCTATATGGCGGCCCGCTTTTCCGATGATTACCGCCAGTTCGCCTTCATAGTCCACCTGGGTGGATTCTTTCGGTGCGTGAACCGGGGCGCCGTGTCCGATCTGCGTGTTGGCGAAACGGTTGAACAGGGTTGGATAAGCAACTTCCGGCCGGCCGGTTTCCTTGCGGTGACTCTCGTAGTTCAAGCCAACGCAAATGATTTTATCGGGGTTGGCGATTGGTGGTAACAACTGCACATCCTCGAGCGCGTATTCTTTCAACCCGCCGCCGTGCAGAGTCTCGGCCACAACGCCGAGTGCGTCCGCCGCCAATACGGAGCGCAGGTGGGGAAAGCGATCGCCGCTGCGCCGAGGTCGACAACGTGCCCGGATTCCACGACACCGAAGCTGTGCCGGCCGAAATGTTCAAAAGAAGCGAGTTTCATCAGCTATACCTTCATTACAGAGGAAGTGACCTCGGTTACAGGAATAAATCATTATTCTATTTTGTTTGGACAGCGTTTTAAAAGGGTATGGATTAACGCGTCGAGTTTATGTACGACTATTGCAAGGTCGGCGGCATGTGCGAGCTCGAGTACCCTTTCGGCGCCACAACAATGGAGCCGGAACCTATCTAGACGGCTGAATCCAAATCACGCAATCTCAGATGAATAGACGCAACAGGGCCCGCCAGTTGTTTCCACGAAGGTTATGGTGCATTAGCCGAATATTTCGAGATAGATCATTCGTATCGTAGCTGAACTGTATTTTTCCCGTGGCGGAATCGACGCAAACGTCTGATATTCCCTGAAATTTGTTTAGTGCATCCGGGATCACAGAATGAAGCTTGGACGGAATTTTGTTGTCGATAGCCAGGGACAAGCGGGAGTTTCCAGCACGCCAGACGCGGACAGCCCCCACGTGCACCGGCGAAAACGCCGTGGTTAATGCTGAGAGTAAACGCTCGATTGCCTGTCCGTCTTCCATTGCATGCGGCGAATAGATGAGCAGTATGCTTCCTGTGCGCTGATTGAATTCAACGCGCCTGATCGCCGGCAGGGCTTCGAAATCCTCGCGTATCGTCGACAGCAATCGCGGACGACCTTTTAACCATTTTACGCGGAGCCTGATACGGCCGCGCGCGAAATGCACCAGTGTGGCGTTTCTGTTCGTCATGTATTGAATACTAGCGGAGGAGAAGATCCGGCAATTGCAACGTTACAATAAACTTATATTGATGTATGTCAAACGCATACGTATATGAAGCTGGTAATTTTATTCATCAAAATGTAATACAAAAATCATCCTTGTGAATGCTAAAGTGCCGGTGAAGAAAATTACCAGCCAGGAGCGTATCCAAATGTCTACAAAAGCAAAGAAACAAGCCAGGAAATCTAAAACAAAACATGACTTTCCGAAGGAAGCGACTGAAATAAAGGATTCCGCGATCTCATTTCTGGGCGAAGTCGAAAAGTCGGGTGAAAAACTGGCCACCGAGGTCAAGCATTTTTTCGAGCAATTGGCTGATCATGTGTCTAGCGTCGCAAGTACTGCAGCCAAAACGACGGTGTCGGTAACGGAAAAAGTGACCGGTGCTAACCCGGCCCCGCACCTTTCCCGGGCGTTAGACGAGGTAAAGGACGCTGGTGAAGTGTCGCTGCGTGCAATTGGCGAAGGTTTTGATTCTCTGCGTGAGTACATTGTGAATCTGGCTCCCGCTGGGGTTAAGACCCCGAAGGAATCGCCGGCTACAAAGAAAACCGTCAAGAAAAAAACCAGTGCGAAAAAATCTGCAACAAAGAAAAAAACTGCGGCGAAAAAATCAACCAGAAAAACTGCCGTCAGCAAAAAGGCAGCCGCCAAGAAAGTGGTGAAAAAGCCGGCAGCTGGAAAGAAAGCGGCAAAAAAGAAAGTGGTGAAAAAACCGGCAGCGAAGAAAAAGGTAAGCGCGACAAAAGTGGTGAAAAAGCCGGTTGCCAAAAAGAAAGCGGCCGTCAGGAAGGTGGCCAGCAAGAAAACAGGTTAAATTGTTTTTTAAGAATCCCTGATTAAGCGCGGCGAGGGCGCCGCTCCTACTGTAGGAAGCGCGCCTCGCGCCGATTTCGAGGGGTTGGAATCATACGATTTACGATTATTCAGAGTTTCCGTAAGTTGATGCGGCGTGGTAATCAAAACTGCAACGCCTTCAAGTGTAGTTAACGTGGATTACCTGCATACAGCCTGTTTGCGCTTGGAATGGGCTTCCCGTAACCAGTTAAGTCATTGTTTTTCATTGGGTTTTTTATGTCCGAACCACCGCAAGAGTTACAAAAATATTTCATATGCTTGTAATGCCAATGTCATATCAGGGTAATAAGATTTGCCAATCAAATTCTCTGTAAAACATGGTCTGACATAGCGATGGAAAACTCAGCGATGGAATACTCTGATATACAACCCATTCTGGCGTCGATTGATTTTTCGCCTGAATCGAAAGCCGCCTTGCTGTTTGCCAGCAACCTTTCCTACAAGGAAGGGCGACCCCTGGTCGTGTTACACGTGATGCACGATGACGGACAAGATGGTGCCGTATATGGCAAACGGTCGGAAGAAGCGGCTCTGTTGCCGATACAGGAAATAGCCGAGAAGGTAATGATTGATTTTATCAGCAGCGTTCGCCAGGAACACGCAGGTCTCGAGGCCCTCGGTTCCGCCAGGACAATGGTGGTGGATGGTTTGCCGGCAACCCGGATC
>CAMYOI010000459.1 GCA_947259955.1 uncultured Gammaproteobacteria bacterium | reverse complement strand
AATTTGGCTTCAAAGTACTATTCCGGAATCGTAGCTACAGCGTCCGGTATAGGCAGAAAGAACGCGTAGCGGAATATCCTCCCAAGGACCGCTACGGCAAATTGCGGTCATAGCGTGCCCTAATTACGACCGGCAAGAAAGTGTTAGGTACAGTCAATCAGGCCGGTACTGATATTGCCTGATCTCGACAGGCGGTTGTTACCGCCATAGCGGACCGAGTAAACAGGCGCTAGGCGCGTACCTTCTGCGGCACCGCGTCAGGCGGGACTCGGCCATCAGGAGACGTTCGCCAACCTATAACGACAGGTCAATACTCAACTCAGCCATTTCCCCGGGCGTGATAAGGCGCCGCGTATTTTCAAGTGCATTTCAAGGATTATTTAGATATTATTGACTGCAGTAGCACAATTTCATTGGCTTCGCAGGGAGAAAATCCATGTCAGAACAGAAGTCATCCGAAGTTGTCGAAGAAATCACTGCCGACGATCAGGTTGCCAGGATTTTCGAGTGGCGTCGTGGCTTTAACGCAATGCACCTGATCGATCTGGGAGTTCGATTGGGCCTGTTTAGGGCATTTTCTGAATCTCCCAACTCCAAGGCGTCCCACATCGCGCAGTCATTGAAGCTCCACAGCCCGTATGTGGAGACTTGGTGCATAACTGCCTATTCATTCGGATTACTCGAAGGAGAGGAAGATCGCTCTTTTCGGCTTGCGCCTTACATGGACCAGATACTGGGCAATTCAGGGCACCCCCGATATCTCGGTGGTTATGTACGGCTGGGTACAGAGTTCGCCACGGAAGATCATCGGTATTGTCTCGAGGCTTTTAGAACGGGTGATACCGTTGCGTTTCAGGGTCGAAGTGAAACATTCGCCGATGTTATAGCGGAGAGTACAGCGGGGCTTCAGGTACTCAGTGCCAGGAAGCTGTTACCCGAGCTTCCCGGGCTACAAGAACGTCTCGATGCCCGTGGATCAATACTCGAAGTTGGATGCGGTACTGGGAAACATCTGATTCAGCTCACTAAGGCATTTCCGGAGGCCCGTTGTATCGGCGTGGATATTGACCCAACGGGTATTAAGGCCGCGAATGCGGCGTTGGCCAAAGCCGGGGTGTCAGATCGGGTGTCCTTGATAGAGGCGGATATTGCGGATGCGGTTGACGCAGAAACTGTCGATGCTGTTGTCATGATCGAGGTGCTTCATGAGATTGATCCCAAATTTCGTCAGTCTGTCATTGACGGATGCTACAAGGCGCTCCGCTCGGGCGGATGGCTTCTGATCATAGATGAAACTTACCCAAGTACTTTGGAAGAATCGCGTAGAAAGGATTTTCTCTTTCCAATCCAGACTGGATTTGAGGAGTTAACCTGGGGCAATGTCGTCCCTACACGTCCAGAGCAGGAATCGCTTCTTCGCGATGCGGGATTCGATGGAGAGATCGGGCGATCACTCATAGGCGAGGGTTTCACTGTACTGACAGCTCAAAAAAGCAACTGACGCATTTACCACCAACAATCATTCGCATACGGAAGAACAGCATAAATCTGGTACTTGCTTTTGCTAACTCTTATCCCGGAGCTAATGGCCTCGACAGGGCAAAATTGACATGAGCCATCGGCTGATATCAACTCAGTTAGACTAATGAAGTCTATTACCACACAAAGAGGAGGCAGCGACCATGTATGCAGTAGTAAGAAGCTATGCAGGAACAGGCGCGAAGGAGCTTTTCGACTTACTGGAAGAGCGCAAGAGCGACGTAGAAAGTGTTATTCGTTCTGTTAACGGATTGGTCTCATACTCACTCATTCGGACAAATGATGGAGGAATCACGGTAACAGTGTGCAATGACAAATCTGGCACTGATGAAAGCATCGAGCGTGCCCGAGAATGGGTGCAAGACAATGCATCTGATCTGGGTGTCGCTCCACCTTCAATATCTGAAGGTCCGGTGGCACTGCACTTGAGCTGATCTTTGTTAAATCAGGTCATCCTGAAGCCACAAACAAACTTATCTGAAATTTACTATGCAATTTTGGCGCGAATATGGGGATCTGAGCCTGCGGAATCAGAATCTTAGCAATTTTTCGGTCACCTGCTGAATTGAATAATCACTAGGTTCTTTTCACACAGCCTCAGCCATGAGCGGCCACTCGAGGCAAGGGGCGCGACGGGCTCCTCCATACTCGGAGCGGTCCTTCAGGTATTCGAGATAGGAGTTAAGCCGCCCGGAGAATTTATAGCCAATTGATAGGAAACCACGCTTTTACCTTTAAAGACCTTTCTTTGAACACATCTTCGTTCTCAAATTATCGATGAATGATCAATCTGAAACGATATGCGCACTAGATCTCGGAAGTAAGAACTTCAAACTAGTCACCGGCTATCAGATCAATGGTCGCCTGCACACCAAGTTATTAAACAAGATCACACTCAATCTTGGTCAGGAGGTTGATCGAACTGATGGTCTGATTCGCGCGGAAAAACTCTCAGAGGTAGAGGCAGTTCTTAAAGGATTCACACATTACTGTCAAAACAAAGGTATTTCTACACTTCTGGCGGTTGCCACCAGCGCCATTGATGAAATGAAAAACAAGGAAGATATCGTTGGGATCACAGAGAATCTTGGAATCGATCTTGAGATCGCTAATGGCCAAAGGGAAGGTGAAATCGGCTATTTCGCAGCGACACTCGGTAAGCCAAATTGTCTTGTAAGCGAACTTGGTAGCCACAGTTGCCAAATAGCATGGGAAAAGAAAAACGAACTATACGTCCATCGGATCCAGGCAGGATATCAACATGACTACAAAACCTTCTTTTATAGGGCGAATAACTTTCAACAAGCGGAAGAGGAATATCGGCGACATCTCAATCATGAGATTGCCCAAATACCCCGGGTTAACGATGAGTTCATCGCTCTAGCTGCAAATTCGCTTGCCAGTTTCGTAACTGGAAAAGACAAACATCTGATATCGGGAACCAATATTCCTCGTGAAAGTTTTCAAATCAAAATCGACATGCTGAAAGATTTAGGCGATGTGGAGTTCGAGAAAATAAAGCTGTCCATCAAAAAACCGGAAAAGGTTTTACCAGGGTTGGTGTTAATCGATCATATTATGGACATGTCATGTGAAAGTAAGGTTTGCATTGCCGAAGCCGAGTTACCGGTTGGTCTTATCGTTGAGTACTTTAGAAACGACTAAGACTCAGGAGTAGTGATGTAATCGTATGCAGTCGGACCGGCCTACGGACTATATTCAATCGGCGAATGTCCGGATCGGGCAAGAGATCGGGATAGGGGGGAGCCTCACGGCTCCGCCCCTCCCACACCACCGGGCATACGGGTCACGTACCACGGCGATTCGACTGGGTTAAGCGAATGAAGCGTCGGCGACTCTCGGAAGGCCGATCGAATCGAAGAAGCGATTGCGCAAGGCCTGTTGGACCGCCGGGTGACTGGACATGCGCCAGAATCCGGTGGGCGAGCCCGCCGCTACCGCAGCATTGAACTTCGGTACGCCTCGTCGGCGTAGCTGCGCGAAGCGGTTCGGTCCATTCTGCCATTGCCGCCAGAGGAACATGCGTAACCGCCGGCGAATCCACGCGTCCAGATGCGACAGCACCCTCGGCGTTTGGCAAAAGCCAAAGTAGCCCCGCCAACCGATCAAATATTGAGCCAGAGTCACTACACGTTCAACGGGCATAGCCGTTGAACTCTGACCACGCCCTTAGGGCGTGGGTTTCTATGTTTTCACTAAAGCCCAGAAACGCCCGTTCCGCAGGCCGAGCCACCGCGCTTTTCGATTCATTGACCTTGAGCCGCAGCTTGGTGCTCAAATACCGACTCACACTGGCGATCACCCGCTCACCGGCACGGCGACTGCGAACATAGATGTTGCAGTCATCCGCATAACGGCAGAACCGATGGCCACGCCGCGATAGCACAGCCCGCGGCAAACCCATGATCATCATCTAAACCTTCCAACCCAATCCCGCCGCTCGCGATCCACTCCGTTTCCCAAACGCCGCATGACCACAATCCATAACAGATCACCGCGCACCGTTGCCTGGACAACAACGGCAGGGACCTTCTACATCAACCTGGCACAACACCTGAATGCACCACTCAAGATTCCAAAAAATACCCCAAAATCTCTCCACCGCACCGTAGTCAACATCCAGATATCAATGACAACCACCGTTCACCGCAGCCTTCCGTACAAAAACATCCCTATCGTCCACTTCAAAACGACATAGCCCTACCCCCCGCGGTTTCCTTCACTTGCGCTTATCCGACGCCAGCTACAACAACCCCTGATCCCATCCACGTCACCGCAGCGCGGGCATCTGATAACCCTGACAATTTTGCGGGCGCAGCGTGCTCTGGTTGCGAGCGGCAAGAATGTGTCAATAGCAGGCAAGCGAAGCAAAGACACGCCTCGTTCTCCCGTCTGCGTTCATGCCCCAAGTCTCTCAGGATATAATCAACTCATGAAGAAATCAGAGATCCTCGAGTATTTGAAAGCGAATCAGGATTCGCGGGGGATTGCGCATTGGGAAAAACATGAGGATAAGACGGGAGGTCTAAGGAGCTTCGGTATCGGACTAACGAAGCTGCGTAAGTTCTCCAAATCATTAGGCAAAGACCCAAAACTCGCCCAACAACTCTGGCAGACAAAATTCTATGAGATGAAGATTATCTCTCTGCTCATCGATGATCCCAATACGATCACCA
>CAMYOI010000458.1 GCA_947259955.1 uncultured Gammaproteobacteria bacterium | reverse complement strand
TTGACTGCCTGTCCGCTGATCCGAAAAACCTTTCCGACACCGCTGTCGAACGGCACTGTCTTCAAATGATTTTGCCCCAAAACAGACAAACTTGATGTTGTCCTGTGTCAAGTTCAATTCGAATAAAGTTAATATCGCGACTCGCCGATGAGCGGGCGCCCAGATTCTGAGGCTCGAGTGGCAGCATGGGTCGAAAGTACGCGTTCGCTGCGGAAATCCCAAGGACCGCTTCGAGTATGAAGCCGCCGGTCGTACCCTGGACGACGAATGACTCCTCCTGGCCGCAAGCAGCATCCTGAAACGCAGCACAAACTCTCTGTAATGCCGGAAAAATCAGCGGCTGCTTATCAGCCAACAGAAGACATAGGTTATAATCTCGCTGCTTTGCAGCAGCTATTTCCCTTATCGACCCGAAGCGGGCCTAGAGATGTTTACGGGCCTTGGTCAGGTCATAGGCCTCAAGGCGTATTTTCCCCGACCAGCACGTTGTCGAAATCCACCCTAACCGCGTGTCACCAGAGTTTCACCTAGCAAAAGGTAGGTGCGGCTTTGAACATATCCGCTGAACATAGTCATTGCGCGATCTCGTGAATCGATTTGGTATTGAGACCACGAATTCCTGTGTCGTGGTTGGACCGAAGTTGTTATTCCGAGAGCGCCTTGACCACATTGATTAGGCCCCCGGTAACCCGCGCTAAGCAATCGAAACAAATATTGTCCGGCGTATCCTCCCGATCATGGTAATGAGGGTAGCGGTAAGGAGCTGTGTCTGTGACCATGACAGCGGCATAGCCTTCCTCCCAGAAGGACCAATGATCCGACCAGTCCACGCCGGTGACCCAGGCGGGGGCAGCCAACCCTTCCGATGGGAATCTTGCATGTTGGCGGAAAGCAGCTACCGACCTAAATAATAAGTCCGTCGAATTTCGGTTGGCTACGAAGCCGATGAAATTGCCCGTCCAAGGATAAAACAGCCCTAGATGATAGGGGAAAAACTGGCTGTTTAGTTCCTCGCTGTAATAACCGATCGTTTCCAGAGAGAGCATAGCGATAAGGTTCTCGTCCCTAGACTTGGCGCGACGGGCATGAATATGGCTTCCCATATCCCCCGTCTTGAAGTAGGGCGGTTCCTCATTAACAAACGCGACGAATCGGATGGTCCGGGGGCGGACTTCCTCAGCAGCAAGTGAGCGAGCGATGGATAGCAGCGCCGCTACCCCACTGGCATTGTCATTGGCGCCAGGCGAACCCAATATGGAGTCATAATGGGCACCGACTATAATGATTTCATCCGCTCGAATTCCTCCCCTTATGGTTGCTACCAGATTACGGACGGGCTCGTTGTTGATCTCGTAGGTCTCGCTGACCACCGACAAACCAGCTGCTCGAAATTGCGTTTCAACATAGCGAGCTGCGGCCCGCAATGCATCCACGCGATGCATGTTGCGCTCGCCGATGCGACTGGCAAGTACCTCAACATGCCGCCGGAGGTTTTCTTGCAGTGCCTGTTCCCTGGGAGATAGAGGCGGTAAGGGCCCCGAATAAGAGGCCCCTGGCATTTTGGTGTCCAGCGGGATCAATATGGCAGCACCAGCCACCAATACAAGCCAGGGAAATAAAAACCAAAAGAGGCTTCGCAAGAATTTCAGAAAAGAAAGAATGGCCATGGCCCGCAGCAACGTTTCGGAAACAGGACTCGCGAAACAACTACAAGGCTCATTTGGCGACGGCAACCTATTGATGAACCCTAAACGTGTCCGATAATCCTGCGAGCACCTCATCAAGCTGTACCAGCGCGGTCGAGCCGGTGACGTCGGCATATACAATCGCCATCTTGCGGGAGAGATTTCCTCGATCTGATGCCATAAAGGAACTCCATTCGGGAAAGAGTCAATGCTATATCATTTGAGGATCTACAAATACTCTAGTGGGGTTGCCACATGGCTCGAACGACCGGAATTGGCCGGGTCCTGACTCACGGAGTGCAGCGAAATCTACCCGCCCGAGGCCTATTTGCTCTGACCGCTATAGCGCGGACAGCCGCCAGTCGAGCTCAGACAATACCAGTGCTGGCCTGAGAGGCTGGAGCTGCCACATTCTTGCCGGTCGCAACGAGAGCACGCTACGCCTGCAATTTGCCCTGAACAGTCATTCGGGTAAACACAGAACATGGCAGCAGTTGCCACAATGTAGCTTGGTTACATCCCGATATAGAGACGTCTTGAGAGTCCGCGCTAGTTGAATATTTCGTCATTTCCTCGCCACCTGCAATCAACCACGATAATATCTATAACGACTGGATCGATCACAAATCAATAACAGATTTTGCCGTGAGTGAACGAAAGCTTGCCGTCCTCCTGCACGCCGATGTAGTGGGCTCTACCGCGCTCGTTCAACAGAACGAGACTCTGGCGCACGAACGTATACAAGATACGTTCCGGCGATTTTCTGAAACGATCAGCCACTATGGTGGGGTCGCGCACGAGATTCGAGGTGACGCACTTGTTGCTGAATTTTCTAGGGCATCGGATGCGGTCGCCGCAGCGCTGCTGTTTCAGACCGCCAATACTGCACATAATGAAAGTCTGTCAGACGAAGTTCGCCCGGAACTTCGAGTTGGAGTCGCCATGGGCGAAGTGGTGGTTGCCGATAATACCGTAACCGGTGAAGGAATTGTATTGGCACAGCGGTTGGAGCAATTGGTCGAGCCAAGGGGGGTGTGTATCCAGGGAGCAGCTTACGAAACGGTGCCAAGGCGACTTCCCTTCGACTATGTACGCATGGGCGCAATCACTTTAAAAGGTTTCGAGGAACCGATACGAGCTTATTCAGTTATGTTGAAGGCCGGAGAACGTGTCCCTTTGCCGGAGCCTGGTAGTTCGCAAGAAATGCCCTCGGTTGAGCTGTCAAAATTGCCATCAATCGCGGTATTACCTTTCACGAATATGAGCGGTGACCCAGAGCAAGAGTATTTTAGTGATGGGATCACTGAAGACATTATAACTGCGCTGTCGCAGTTCCGGTCTTTGTTTGTTATCGCCCGAAATACGATGTTCACTTATCGAGGTCAGGCCGTAGATATTCAGGCTGTGACCACCGACCTAGGCGTTCGATATATCCTCGAAGGTAGTGTGCGCAAGGCTGGAAGCAAAGTACGTATTTCCGCGCAGCTGATCGATGGCACAAGTGGAATTCATGTCTGGACGGAGAAATATGACCGAGAACTGGAAGATGTATTTGCGCTTCAAGATGAGATTACACAGACGGTTGTTGGCACCGTACAACCAGAACTCAGTCGTCTGGAACAGGATCGAGCTTGGCGTAAACCACCTGATCGTCTAGACGCATGGCAGCTACTACAGAGAGGTATCTGGCACTATTGGAGAAGAGAACCGAAAGATGCAAAGAAGGCAGAAGAACTGATTGTAAGCGCGATTGAACTCGACCCTGGATTTAGTCTGGCATATGCAAGTCTATGTGAGGTTTACTATATCAATCTCTATCACGGTTGGACTACTACTCCCAAAGAAACATTGCGCCGTGCTCTCGATGCAGGAAAGAAGGCGGTGTCGTTGGAAGACAAAGACGCGTTTGCTCACTTCGCACTAGGCCGCATACATACATTAAAGGGAGAATACGAACTCGCAATTGCGGAGCTTGAGAAATCGCTTGTCCTCAATCCCAATCTTGCAATTGCCTACTATGGTCTTGGTATGGCTCTATATCGGTCAGGCCGTGCTAGTGAAGCATTGTCGTTGTT
>CAMYOI010000457.1 GCA_947259955.1 uncultured Gammaproteobacteria bacterium | reverse complement strand
ACTGCGCGCTGTTTCGGCGTTCGGTACGCCAGGTCTATCTGACCAATTCCGGGCAGGAATTATTGCAGACCACGCAGCGGGTGTTTGCCGATCTGACTCGTTCGATCGAGCAGATCAAGCCGCATGGCGCACGCCGCGACGTATTGATTGGCGTGACAACCTACGTGGCCCTGCGTTGGTTATCGCCGCGTCTATCCGGTTTCGGAGACGCCAATCCCGAGATTTCTATTCTGCTGCAGCACGCGGTAAACGCGGAAGATTTTAGGATCCAGGATGTTGATTTCGCGATACGCTGGTGCCAGATGGAAGGGCAAGACAGCCGTAACCGGTTACTCGAATTACCGATGCCACTTTTCCCGGTCTGCAGCCCCGAGTTGCTCGGCCGCCATGAACAATATGCCGACGCCGGCGATCTCGAAGTGGGTGAATTCAGCAGTCCCACGTTGGCTTCGATTCCATTGCTGTGCGAGGATCGACCGCTCGACCTGTGGCAGACCTGGTATGGGCAGCAGCAGCCGTTGACCAATCCGCGCCGCATCATCGCCGATGCCAATGTGCGTACCCAGGCAGCCATCGACGGCCAGGGCTGGACCCTGGCCGACGACCTGATGCGGCCTGAGCTGGAAGCCGGTACGCTGGTCGCGCCTTTCGGGCATCGGCTTGACGGTTACGGTTACGCCATCCAGTCGGCGCCGGGTCGCTTCATCAGCCGGAATGCACTGGCGCTCAGAAACTGGTTGACCGGTCAGGCCTGAGACATAGTGCGCAGCCGCGTGGTATCACTTTTTGCCGGTATTTGATGCTCGGATTGACCAGGCCGAATAAGGGGGACAGTTTACGCAATTCAAAGCGAGCGTTAAGACTGCTCATTCTCACTCGCAGATAAGAACGCTTGCGGGAAACTCTGCACCATTATCGAAAGCACACCATTCTTTTTCAGGGGCTTACAGAATAACAATCACCTAGCGTGTTTCCATATCGAAGGCTTTGCGGATGGGGCCGCACGCCGATTGACCTACCTGCAAATCGCAGAATCTCGTGTTGCGCTTTGTGGTCCAGACGCCGTAACTCACGCCGGGCGCGGTCATCCCATTCAACCGTCCAGGTCAAGCTCTCGCTCCAGTTCCTCCTGAGTCCAGCGTTTCGTCTTACGTTTTAGTCGACTGGCCGAGAAATACGTATCTTCCAGATCCTCGATGTGTTCAAGAATTGCTTCACGTGCGTAGAACGTCTTCATGCGGCCGGTGTTCTTCGCAACCCGTTCGAGGCGTTATTCGATTTCTTTGGGTAATCTGATGGCTAACATGCGACTATCTCCGCATTGCTATACATGTATAGCATCATTCCATAATCTTGGTGCGGAACGAATCGGCCCTATCTCCATTTGCATGTTGATTAGGATTTAACGTCAGCTCGACCTGCGAATGCGGCGCGTCGTATTCCAGTTCTGACAATATGTGAAATGCGTTTGCGCGGACGGATGCTTCCGGGTCGTAGCGCGCCTGGCCCAGATACATCACCGCGTTTTTACCGCCGATATCACCGAGCGCGGACACGGCGAGCAGCCTGATCGTCGAATCCTGGTCGTATAACAGGCTCGCCAGTGCGTGAACCGCGCTCTTGGAATCTAGATCCGACAGCGCCTCGATGGCTGCCAGCCTGACTTCCGCATCCTGATCGTGCAAATACGGCTCGATGCTGCCGACCGCCAACCTGGCGTCGTGCGTGGCCAGACCTTCCAGCGCGACTATCCTCACCTGCGGATCGGTATCGCTCAATGCCGTTGTCAGTGCCGGCACGGCCGCTTCCGTACTCATGTCGCCGAGGGATTCGACCACTGCCCGGCGTATCGCCGGATCTTCAGCGTCCAGCATCGGCAAAAGCTCGGTGAGCGCCGTGTCCACAGGCTGGTTCTCGAGCTCGGCAATGCGGACGAGATTGGGATTCGGAACCTGCGTTCTGTCGACAGGCTGCGTCGCAGCCGGTGTGGTCCCCGGAGATTCGAGCTCGATTTGTGCGAACGGTATTGTTTGATTCGATGCCTGCGTCATCGCTGGCCCGCCGTCGAAACGCGGCTCCGTTTGGATTTGCGTTACGGGCGCCGGTTCCCGTTTCGCCGGCATCGATACTTCCGTCGGTGCCTGATTGCGGAAGAGGCCGGGTATCTGCAGTATCGCCAAAACGGCGATTGCGATGACAAGTGACAGTACCTGGGTTTTGGTTACGCGCATGACGACTGTTTTCAAAAAAAGGATCCTCTCCCCGGGGGGGAGAGGATGTGTTGCTGCTGTATGACTAGATTTTGATTTCAAAACAGTCTTCGACTGCCGACTGGTTGCCGGGCCTGGACTCTAAAATTTCCCCGTCATCATCCGTGGCGTCACCGGTTCCAACCCTGACGATAATTTCGAACTTGATCTCCCTGACGCCGCCGTCCGGTTCAGCCCACTCGATGAACTCCCCGGGAATCGTCCATGAATTGACGTCAGGCGGAACGATGGTAGCTGATTTATAATCCGTGTCGTCGATTTCGGCAACAAATTCATAGTACAAAACGTCCTGTAACGTGCCAGAAACACCCAGCGGGATCTTTCTATCTGGCTGATCGGGTACACCGTATCGCAGTTCCTCCCCTTCCAGCAGGGGTTGCGGGGAGACGTCCCACATGTCGTAATGCGACATCATAACCTCATCCCAGGTAACCACTACGTCACCATTGCCATCGGCTGTCGCCTCCCAGCATACTTTTTCTACTTCATCGTCTTCGTTTACCTCAAATCCGGGATTTTTGTCGTTAGGAACACCTGCGCCGACGCTGGCCACCACGGGGGCTGCCGGGATGATTTGTGACAGGTAGACTTCACCCTCGATTTCCTCGTGATCGAGCGTCCTGCCTTCCCATTCGTAAATACCCTCGGGGAAGCGGTTGAAGAATACTTCGGGGTCCAGTTCATCGAAGGTGGGCTCCGAGCTTTCGAAGAACAGTTCGGTCAATCCCTGTCGACGAAGCCCGGACTGGGCATTGATCCTCAATACTTTGCGTCCCCTGCCCCGGGCACCTTCGGGACTCTCGATCACCATTCGTTTCCAGGCGTCGCCGTCGGCCTTACCGTGAATGCCGAGATCGCCGTCGGTGTCGTTCAGCTCAAAATACAGCTGGGCCTCTGAGAGTTCCAGTTCGTCGTGGTCGCTGGCGATGCCCAGCGTGGGCGCGGCCACCAATGCACTCGTTACCGCGGCTATCGGTAATTGTTTCAGTTTCATTTCAATGTCTCCTCTTCGATTGAGCAGTTGCTTACAGGTTTTCCCATAGCACTAAGCCTTAGCATGGAGACTGATAAAATATCACCGCAACCTTAAGATTTGCTGAAGAGACGCAGGACGGGTAAAACCGCGCCGCCAACGGGTACCACGTGGACTAGGTAAATTGGAGTGTGATCTGATTGCGAACGAGGTACGGGTCGTGGGTAAAGTAATTTTTCTTCATGCTGCGAAGGTCTGATTAGAGTATACAGCGGAAGAAAAGTCCTCCAATTTCCAAACAGTATTTTTGCCCTTCAGAACCATTCGGTTTGATCGTACATCAGTGGAGCCGGATGACTATCTATTTCCGGTGTTCACCAGATAACGGGCATTTATTTCGCCAGACACTATGCACGTTGCTGGAAGTAAACTGTCCCTGGAATTACCGGCGTTTTCCAACCGGCATCAAGACAAGCGGCTTGGTATCTCTCGGCAGTTGTAACGCGAGCGCGATTTTGCTGTCATCAAAGGCGCCAACCACAACTGTGCTCAGGCCAAGGGCGTTGGCCTGTAGGAACAGATTTTGCGCCGCATGCCCAACCTCCATATCGACGTATCGAACGCCACGCTTACCATACTTGCTTGTTGTACGACCGTAGACGGCTGTGAATGCTACGACAACTGCCGCCTTGGCGAGCCATGACTGGCGCAGAGCGGCGTTCGCCAAGGTTTTCCGAAGGTCTCCGTCAGCGACCTTGCTGAGCTCATGTTCTGCGGCGCGGTAGTGGTAGAGGGCCGGCGTCAGACCCTCGACCTTGCCAATGGCCACATAGAGCTCGAGTGGATACAGTGCGCCCGCAGACGGCGCGGTGCGCCGGCCTTCGGGGTCGGTGATGCCCTGCGCCGCCCATAGGAGCTGCCCGAGTTCGGACAGGTTGAGGGCGGTAGCCCGGTACGCGCGTACCGATCGGCGTTGCCGCAATAACGCTTCGAGCGACTGCTTTCCAACAGTCGAAGGCGTAGGTAAGACAACCGTTTCATGTGACTGCGCCATCAGGGTTCCTGTCGGAGCACTCGTCAAGCATAGTATCACGGTCCAACAAAACCAATAACGACCGGGCGTCTCCTTGTCAGAGAATTGCTGCTTACGTTCAGAACGCTTGAATGCCATTTGGGGAGAAAGTTTACTTAACTAATCCGAAGTCTATCGCGAAAATATCTCCAGCGCGGACTCCTCGAGAAGCCAACCGTGGCGCGAGTCAAGAAATAAATATACCGTCCCGGGAATCCTGCCTTATTCCGAGACAGCCTTGACCACGTCGATCAGGCCCCCGGTAACCCGCGCTAGGCAATCAAAACAAATCTTGTCTGGCGTATCCTTCCGATCATGGTAATGGGAGTAGCGGTAAAGGGCTGTGTCCGTGATCATGACGGCGGCGTAGCCTTCCTCCCAAAAGGACCAGTGGTCTGACCAGTCCACGCCGGTGATCCAGGCGGGGGCAGCCAGACCTTCCGACTGAAATCGTGCGTGTCGGCGGAAAGCCGCAACCAACTCGAATAATAAGTCTCTCGAATTTCGATTGGCTACAAAAGCAATGAAGTTGCCGGTCCAAGGATAAAACAGCGCCAGGTGAACCCAATATGGAGTCATAATGGGCGCCGACTATGACGATTTCACGAGGCCGGGCTCGTCCCCTTATGGTCGCTACGAGATTGCGCACCGAATCATTATTGATCTCATAAGTCTCGCTGGTTACCTCTAATCCAGCTGCGCGAAACTGCGTTTCCACATAGTGAGCCGCAGCCTGAAGGGCACCCATGCGATGCATGTTGCGCTCGCCGATGCGCCCGGCAAGTTCCTGAACATGTCGTCGCAAATTCGCCTGCAGAGCCCGTTCCTTTGGCGAAAGTGGCGGTAAGGGCCCTGTATATGAGACCCCTGGCATGTGGGTATCCAGCGGAATCAGTATGGCGGCTCCGGCCACCAGCACCAGCCAGAGAAAAAAAAAACAAAAAAGGCCGCGTAAGAATTTGAGAAAAGTAAGAAAGGCCATAACTCACAGCAACGTTCCGAGCCGGGATTCGCTCAACAACTACACGACGAAAACTGCCGCGTCACCGAACGTCGCTGGATTCATTGGAATGACATAGGCGTCTCTATGATCAGCACGAGGCGCGCCCCTTGCAGAACAAGATGGGCGTGTTGCGCATGATGTAACTGCTGTTGCTGCAAAATACCACACGAGCACGGGTAAGTGCATGTTAACAGCGCATCGCGACATGAACGTCAATGAGGCTGCACACCTTGCTATCATCGATGACCTTATGGCGGTGTTGGACGACAATCGGGGAACGGGAGAAACAGGAGACCACGCATATTTGCGCAAAGTTTACTCCTCGGGTCCCTCTGACAGATAATAAGCATAACCGCTATGACGTTCACCAGCAATGTGCTCACGGGAGCTCATGGGCGGAACGCTGGCCAAGGTTGACACGCCTCGAAACATATGACTGCCATCTGGTGTACACCGGAAGTAGAAAACCACGCAATTATGCGGGAATGCGGTTAAAACGAATTCGTTAAAATGGCCAAATTGCCAATTATTAGTCTCACTTATCATTCACAGTCCAAACAGTCATCTTATTATCCGTCTGTTAGGAAATGATGATATTCCCTTTTCCTGATCGCTACCGAACGGCAGCTGTACCCCACTAAGCGGACTGATCAAACTTGTCAATTTGGAGCGGGTAGATGTTGTTGCGCAGTAGGCGACAGTCGGCCGTCCATCTATTACGGAATCTGTTTCCCTCTTCGTAGATTTCAAGGGGAGGAGGGCATGGCCCAGCGCCAACAGTCGATGACTGGAAGTCTCAAATAGAGCCGGTCTGGACCGCTCGAACGGGATATTGCGTTCTGCGCGCGGGTAAGATTTCAACGACCCAGATAGGCCGTGCTAACAGCTTCGCGCTCATGACCCAGTTCCCGGCTGATGGTCAGTCGGGCTTCGCGGTCGATCTCACGCTGCTCGGGAGAAAGGCTCTTGCTGTCCGGTCCACCGTTAACTGGGGGCTTCCAGCCGGTCAGTTCTGTGTAGCGGTTCTGAGCATAGGCATGGCGTAGACCGTGCATGCGGGAAAGCCCGGCGCGCAGGGTATTGCCCTCATAGATACGCAGCTGATGTACGTAGTTGCGGTGGCTCGGGATCAGGGAGCCGAAACCGGCCAGGCGCCGCGCCCGATCGAGGACAATCCGCTGCCCCTCGGTCCGCACAGGGATGACCCGCTCCTTACCTCCCTTGGTCCAGCTGGCCTTGAGCAGGATGTGGTCGCCCCGGTCGGCGAAGCTCGGCTGGAACTTGATCGCCTCTTCACGGCGAAGGCCAAAGGCCTGCTGCAGTTCCAGGCTCGTGCGGACGTGTTCATCACGGACCTTGCCCAGTTCTAAGGGGGTAACGGTCTTCGCCTTTGATTCATTCGTAACGAATCGCCTGTCCGGGATGCCGTAGTGCTCGTTGGCGCGGGCCACCACGTTTTGTTTGTCCACCTTGTGGGACCACCATCGAATCACGGCCATGCGGTTCTTGATGGTCCCGATCGACAATTCCTGGCCAAACCAGCGTTCGACCAGGGCCTCGACGTGTTTCGGTTTCAAGGATCGCGCCGTCATCCCCCGATAGCCCAGCTCATGGAGCTGGTTGGCCATCAGGGTCAGCATCCGTTCGCGCTTGACCTGGGTGGCGTAGCTGCCCTCCCGGCACTGGCGGCAGAGTTTTTTCAGTTGGTAGTTCAGGTCTCTCATAGTGTTCTTACAGTCTGGTTAGTGTTTCTGACCTACCTGGCAGCCGTGGCTGACAAGTCCGCTTTGTGCGGAACGGCCATGGGACACAACGCCCAGTCGACCTGACGATGCCTGGTCTTCAGGCAACGCGGGCTTTCCTCGGTTGAGGGATGGCCCCGCGCAGACCAACGTGCCCGAAAACGGGCGTTCTTTGATTGTGGTTAAACACCTCCTTAAGAATTGGCGGGACGATCCCGCGGTAAATGGAAGATGAGCACGACCGAACAATAGCCAGAGGCGATCGCCGGGCGTAGGGCTCGAAAGATGAAAGGCAGGCAATTGCCTGCAAGGATGAACAGACCCTGTAGGTTGTTCTGAGCTGGAAGATGGACCGCGGCT
>CAMYOI010000456.1 GCA_947259955.1 uncultured Gammaproteobacteria bacterium | reverse complement strand
ACCGCTGCTAAAAAGACGGCGTCGGTGACGGGAAAAATGGCCGGAGCCGATCCAACCCCGCATCTTTCCCGGGCATTGGACGAAGTAAAAGAAGCCGGTGAAGCGTCATTGCGTGCAGTTGGTGAAGGATTTGATGCGCTGCGCCATCATATTACGAGTCTGACCCCGGTGGGGGCTAAGACGGCAAAGAAAGCGGCAGCTAAAAAGAAAACTGTCGAGAAAAAAGTGAGCGCAAGTAAACCGGTGGCGAGAAAGAAGGCGGCTGCGAAGAAGGTGGTGACAAAGCCGGCGGCTAAGAAGAAGGCGGCTGCGAAGAAGGTGGTGACAAAGCCGGCAGCTAAGAAGAAGGGAAGTGCGACGAAAGTAGTTAAATAGCCGGTTTGAGTGCCAATATAAAAAAGGTGCTAAATTGGACGCGTTACAAACCAGCAACGCTACAACATCGGATCATTGAAGATGCATACATTGGTAATAAGTGTGGATAATTGTTTATAGCGTTGACTCGGTTCTTTGCCGAACATTGGATCATCGTTCTTGCTGAAGGCGCTATCGATCGGTTCCCAATCGGATGCCTTAAAGTGCTCCCGTGCCAATGGGAGCAATTCTGTTTCCTCCTTGCCTATATGACGCCTTTCGTAGCGTATATAGTTCAGAGCGGCTCCATGGAACTCAATGAAACGAGCATCGTTTGATTCGCACCAGGTCAAGGTCTCGTCCAACTCATGGCAAAGTTTGACACCTTTGTGGTGGTCGGTTTGAAGGTTTTGTATAAGGTCTTCGGCCGCTGGATAGCGCCGACGCAGAACCGGAAATAAGTAGTCATCCTCTTTAGGATGATGAAATCGATACAAGAATGAGTCGATATAACTTAGTATTGCGCGAAATAGCAATGCATCGGGCTTGCGCCGTTGGTTTTCGACGTCCAACAAGAGTTTTTCGAAACACATCAACGTCATACCCAAGTTACGATGCTCCCCCTGAATTATGGTTAACGCGTTCATAGCGGTTATCCTCCTTAAAGCCCATCTCACATTTAAGAAAACTCTGATTAATCCAGTTTGTCGTCATTGCGAACGAAGTGAAGCAATCCAGTCCTGTTGTCATACTATAACTTCTGGATTGCCGCGTCCTGCCACGCTTCGCTCGCAGCTTCGGCACGCTCCTCGCAATGACACAATTAACCAGAATTTCCTTAATACTCAATTTCACTCAGATTAAGGAAAACTCCATCCTTTCCCCCTGGCATGCATATGCACCAGACCGGCGCTCAGCCAAACCTCGCAGGCGACGTCGCTCGTCATACTAGTGCAAAATGCAGGCGAGTGCGAGTGCGCGTATCTGGTGACGAGTCCGCTTATCCGGGCCAAAATTTTTTCGACGCCCATTCAAATGGTATGATCGATACTTCAGCGTGCGTACACCACCCGATCCGGTGAACATCATCGGAATTGATTGCGTCGTAGGATCGATCTGATCAAACTGGGTACTACATACAAGAAGCTTGAAATCGAGGAGGGCGCAGAGAATGCCAATCGTAACTTGGCGCGATGAATATAACGTCAACGTCGCGGTGATAGACAGTCAGCATCAGAAAATGCTCGAACTTGTGAATAATCTACATACTGCTGTTGAAGCCCGTATAAAAAAAGATGATCTAAAGGATATGTTGGTCGAGCTCGTGGAGTTCACGCGAATGCATTTCTCAACAGAGGAACAGTTGATGAAGGAACATGATTATCCTGGACTTGGGCAGCATCACAAGGAACATAGAGAACTGCTTCGATACCTGCTTGATCTGGTGGATGGCGTTTCAATTGGACGAAATCTTAGTTTTTACGCTGACTATGACGTTTCCACCGACTGGGCGCTAATACATATATGCGAGTTAGACAAAAGCCTTGGTATCTTTCTGAATTCCAAGGGCGTTTATTGAGTTTGGAAATAGAACTGAGACGCTGCGTTTTACGTCTCTATCCTGTTGAAAAAGGGGTGCATCAATTCAACGCGTTCTGTTGCTTTACATTCAAGTTTTTACACGTATATCAACGCTATGAAAACGAGAAGACCCGCACCCACGGCAGGCAGCAGCCGCTGTCTGAACAGCAAAAAAACCGCCAGTCCGGCGACTATTCCCGCGACGCGGTAGCTCAAAGGCACTTCAGTCAGAGGGCCCACGGGAAGGAAGATCATCCGTGCTATCAATCCCGACAGCATCGCATAGGACACGCAGGTGATCCACTGGAACGCAGGTCCCTGCGGGTCTATCCGGGAGGCGAATATAACGCCCAGTCCGCGCCAGAGGTAGGTGCCGGCGACCGCGCCAAGGAGCAGCAGCCAGAGTTCGATATCCCCCGGATCAGTCATGCGCTTTCCGTGCCGCCATCTTGCGGTTGACCCAGAAAGCGGCGGTGCCGCCAAATATCCCCGCTGCCAACAGACCCCACTCCGGGGAAAACAGATGAAAAACCGGCCCTAGCGGTGCGCCGATCAAGAGTGCGAGGATCGCCATGCGCGTACGGGAGCCGGCAAGCAGCACCGCAAAGAAAAGGGGGTTGAGGAAGATCAAACCGAGCGCGATGGGGCGTGGCATGGCCACGACGCCAACAAAGCCCAGCGCGGTTCCGGTAAGTCCGGAAGCCATACAGATCAGTGCAAAAACCACGTAGTAGCGCTGGCGCAGACCCGGTTCTATCTGGTCAAATCTTCGCAGTCCAGCGGCCCAGGAGTTGATGGACATGAGCTGCACCATAACAAACATCCAGCCATAGGAACGCGTGCCCTTGCGCATCAGTGGAATAAACGATACCGCCATGGGCATGAATCGTGCGTTCGCCAGGGACACCGCCAGGACAACGAAAAATGCGGGGATGCCCGCGGCGTAGAGTTCCGCCAGGGCCACCTGGCCGGGCAGCCCCCAGACACCCGCGGTGGATGCCAGGGCTACGCCCAGCGTCAGCCCGCTCTCCCGCGCCAGCGATCCGAAACCGGTCATGCTCGCCAACAGCATCAGCGCCGGAAATCCCAGGGCGTCCCTGACGGCCTGCCGATTGACTTGTTCTGGCGTGTCGAGCATGGAGTCTCTCGGGGATGGTTGATAGGCGTAATGCAAAGCGGCCCGGTAGTATAACCGGGCCGCACATTACTCGCCGCGTTCAGCGGGCAATCGTCGAGGGAATACCTGTCGAGCGCAGATGAGTTGAGGGGTACGCTATTGTTCAAAACGCGCCTTTCCACTCCCCTTGATGACATGGAATCGATATTCAGCATCACCGGCCTGCCCGTGGGTCCCGGAGGTTCTATCTTATTCTGGGTGGCGGTGATCCTCGTTCTGGTGTTGAGTGTTGGCCCCTAAAACCCCGCTCACCTCGATTCGAAAGTATGGCGAGATGCTGCAGGAAGGATGGGCGGACGAGGACAAGTAATGAGAGCTTCGTTAAATCTGGTCGATTGCCCAGTGCAGTTTGCCGTCGGCGATTCGTGCGCGGGCGCCCTGGCCCAGGGCATAGCTCGGGGATTCGTGCCCGAACAGGTCACTGGCGTAGACAGGACAGGGGCTGCGACGGGCAAATTGCGTCAGAATCTCAGGGCGCTCCGAAGCGCCTATCAGTTGCCCAATGACAATTGCACGCAGTCCTGCCAGCGTGCCGCTCTGTTCCCATTGGTTCCAGAATCGCATCAGCCGTCCCGGGTTTTCGTTCGTATCTTCGATGAAAAGAATTATCCCGTCCAAGGATGGCGGTAGATAAGAGGTGCCAATTAGGCTGGTCAGCACCGCCAGG
>CAMYOI010000455.1 GCA_947259955.1 uncultured Gammaproteobacteria bacterium | reverse complement strand
AATGGGTTACAATGATTCGGCCCGAGATACACGACAAAACAGCAACAGGACTATCGGACACAAGTGGGTTCATTAATAGCTATCCGCCTCTAATAGCCTAGGACGAAACAATAAGTGGCCGTTCCCGATTTCCAGTCTCTGATGCTTCCGCTCTTGTCTCACGTGGCAGACGGGAACGAACACACAATTGCCGCATCCCGCGATATCCTGGCAGACCACTTCAATCTAACTGAAGAAGAACGAAAACAACGCCTTCCAAGCGGTGCAGCGAATAAATTCTACAACCGCTTGGCTTGGGCGAAGACTTACCTCGAACGTGCTGGGCTAATCACTAAAATCAAACGTGGCGTCTTCGCCATCAGCCCACGCGGACGCGAGGTTCTTGCTAATCCACCTGACCGAATCACGATTGGTTATCTTCAGCAGTTTCCTGAGTTTCAAGAATTCCGCAAGAAGGGCACGTCAGCCGAAGGTGAATCTACGTCGCCTCAACCCTCAGAGGGAGCAGAAACGCCCGAAGAAGAACTTGAAAACGCATACGAGAAGCTTCGCGATGAACTCGCTGCGGAGTTACTTCTGCAGGTTTGCAATGCACATCCCTCGTTCTTTGAACAGCTTGTCGTCGATTTGATGTTGAAAATGGGATACGGTGGTCCAGGTGACGATGCCGGTAACGTCACATCATACGGAAGTGATGGCGGGATCGACGGCATAATCAATGAAGATTCTCTCGGACTCGATGTCGTGTACCTGCAGGCAAAACGATGGGAAAACACTGTTGGTCGACCGGAAATCCAGAGATTTGTCGGTGCGCTTCATGGTAAACGTGCGAAAAAAGGTGTATTCCTTACGACGAGCGGTTTTACGAACGAGGCCATCGACTACGTTAAGACTATTGACCCGCGCGTTGTACTAATTGATGGGCCGAAACTGGCACAACTGATGATTGACTTCGACGTGGGTGTTAGTACAGCACACACTTATGAGATTAAGAAAGTAGATTCGGACTACTTTGACTCCGAATGAGATACAGCGTCACGGCGGATAACTAATGAAATGCACCGGAGTCGGAAATGCCGGGCTGGCTCGCTTCGCTCGATGACGCAACTCCCGGCCCAGTGATTTGAAACGTTATGTGGCATGCTTTCGTACGGGTGTTCTTCTAAGATGCAAATCTTGAACGAGTGAACTGGATGAAAAGCCTATATCTATCCGAATGGAATGCATTTATTAGGTATTGCGATATACCAGGTGATGGCGAAACAGTAGTTTACCTACCTGCATTGAATTGCCCCGCTGTTGCAAATTTTCTTGCTGTGGTGACGCATCCAGAAATGCTACCCCATCATGCTTTGTTAATTGATTTTCTAGGCTCAGGTTTTAGTGATCACTCAGAGAAGTTCAGCTATTCCATGGAAGATCACGCGAAAGTTGTTGCTGAAATTCTTGACCAGGAAAAAATCAAAGCGGCAACGGTTGTTGGGCATAGCATGGGAGGGACGGTCGCTATCATGCTGGCATTATCCCGGCCAGATCTAGTTTCAAATTTGATTGTTGGAGAAGGTAATGTTACTCCGGGAGGCGGTGCCGCAACACGAGACATAGCCTCGCACACACTAGTTGAGTATGTACGAGAGATTTTTCCTCAGACACGCAAAGACTTGTTTCAAGCTGCAACTGACGGGGACTCAATTGCTTCATTACTATCTGGCATGTGGTTAACAGCAAGTGCATCTAGTCTCCATGGTAATTCGAGATCACTTGTGAATCTTGACCCCTCATTAAAAGCTAAATTCTTCAATCTATCTATCCCACGCACATTCATATACGGAGAAAAGTCGTTGCCAGAAAACTCTGGTGAAGTTGGGCCGGACGCACCTGAGCCAAGCGAACTAAAATCACATGGTATAAATATTGGCGTGGTCCCGAATGCTGGTCACGTACAAATGCTGGAGAATTTAGACGGATTTGTGTCGGTCCTTATACAGGCGATGAAATTGCCACATAACAAACGCATGCAGTCGGACGCGTCTACGCCGCGCCGATAATGCGGAGCGTTATGTGAATAGGTTAATTAGTGGGAACCAAGATCCATGGAAGTTGTGAGTTTTATGGAAATTGAAGAGGATGAAAAGGATCTAATTATCTCGTTTGCCCTCGACGATGAGGATGGAGATATTAAAAGCCTAATTTTGCATCGAACATTGTTTTATGAATCCATAATGCCGAATGAAGAGCGCGGAACAAAGGTTAGTCTCGAAGGAGATTATATAGAGGACGAGCATCTTAATACGCTGGAATGCTTTGAGTTTGACGTCCCGATGTTGAGAATTAAGTCTCGACTTCGCTTCTACGAAATAGATGCACATAGACTGGAACCGAGAGAATTTGAACAGATCAAGAATTCCCTGGCTCGTCAAAATTATGACGGCAGATTTGAAGTAAAATTCACCTAACGAGCAAGGCTAGATTGTGGTTCACTTCGCTTACACAATCTAGCCTTGCTCGTTAAGTTTCAACAGGAGATCACATTGTTGCTAAAGCCGAGTAACTTTAAGGTTAACGAAGCATGGATTGCATTCAAGCTAAATGACGCACCCGTATACACCGAGGCCGATGGCGACTTTAATGTAATCGCGCTAATGGATGCGGCAAGTTGCTTCATTCTGAGCACAGAGTTCGTGCACGCTAATTCCTCAGAGCCTTCGAAGTTAGAATCCAAGCGCTTGCTCAAAGGCGGGCAGTCTCATAAGCAATGCTTCCCAAAAAAGCTCTTTATTCCAGACGATCAGGCGGCAGGTATTCTAAGCATAGAAGCAGAGCAAAATGGCATAGCTGTAGTTCGCGTTCCAGAACAGGAGCTTGTAGTGTTCATAGGCGAAGCACGTCAGGGCTTTCAGGAACACGTAAGCGGAGCTAGGGTCCAGTGAAACAATTGCATGGAAAGGGACGCATTTTCCGCTAAGCCCTTCGGGCTGCACTCCAAAAGCGCACCTCATGCAAAGGATTAACTCGAATGTCCGTATATCAATCTCGTTTGGCCGGAATTGGCCGTAAGTGCCAATTCAAGAAATTACCGCGAGTGACGGCAATGGGCAATTTGCGGGCGTAGCGCGCTCTGGTTGCGACTGGCAGTTGTCCCCAACAAAGCGGACCGAGAAAACTAGGCTCGAATACGTGGGCCTCACTGCACCTTGTCCGTCAGCACTCGGCCATGCGCGGTCCTTCGTGATGGCCTGCGTGATTTTCCCCAGAATACTTAATACGGACTGTCGCAGGATTGCGGCGATTTACAATTCCCGACCCTCCATGAGCGGGATCTTTGTTTGTAGATTCTATGCGGCCACCTTGTTTTTATATGCTTCAAATGCCGCTATGACTTCTGCTGAGCTTCGTCGAGCCCCAGTCTGCAAATACTCCATCGCCCTAAGTGCAGCCTCATGTGCCTCCCAACTGGAGCCTGCTACACAATCTTCGACCACGCGGCAGTAATAGTCGTGCTGATGTCCGTCCACAAAAGAATAGTGCACACACACATCGGTGTGTCCACCAATCATGATGAGTGTGTCCGCTCCTAATCCTTTCAATAGAATCTCAAGGTCCGTTCCGAAAAAACAGGAATAGCGACGCTTCCGGATCAAGTAATCATCGGGGCGCATCCCCACTTGAGAGGCAATCTCGGTACCAGCGTCACCTTCAAGTAAATGAACATCCTCTGCACCATCCAGTTCCCGACCGAAATCAACAAGGTCGCGTCGATGAACTTCTTGTATGAACACCAC
>CAMYOI010000454.1:5814-8105 GCA_947259955.1 uncultured Gammaproteobacteria bacterium | reverse complement strand
CTGGACCCTGCAAAATCCCACCGGCAGTAATGGAACTCATTGCAGCCCGTCGAAATTTGAGTGTTTGGATCAGATTTCGACGGAAACGTAGTGGTGCCTTCGGCCAGAAGGAGAAGTGCGTGCATGTGATCAAATCTTTGGGTACCCACACCACCCGTTTTCTGGCAGATACCAGAGTATGACTCCACTGCCTCACTACTCGAAGATTTCGATGTTGACTTGAATACACTCAGTCACTGGGTAGCGACGCGTCCAGGTTAGCGCTGTGTCAGGAGTTTGCGTACCGCACCCGGCGGCATGCCCACCACACGCTTGAAGGCGCGGTTGAACGCGGGTTCTGACTGGTAGCCGACGCGCTCGGCAATCTTGGCGAGCGTGTCTGAGGTCTCGCGCAACTCGCGGTGTGCGAGCTGCATGCGCAGCCCGGTGAGATACTGCAGTACCGGTTCCCCCACCATTGCGGTGAAACGTGCCGAAAACCCGGATCGTGACATACCGATCTCGCGCGCGAGGGTCTCCACGCGCCACTCGCGCTCGGGCTGTCGATGCATTAGAGACATCGCTTTGCCGATCTGACGATCGTGTAGTGCGGCAATCCAGCCCCGCTCTTCTTCGCGCACGCTCTCGATCCAGGTGCGGATCGCCTGGATTACGAGAATATCTGCCAGGCGAGTAATCACGGTTTCGCTGCCGGGCAAGCGTTGCCGCGCTTCCTGCGCGATGAAACGAATCGTGCTTTGCAACCAGCTTCCATCGTCCACGTACGTGCGCAGGTGTAGCATTTCAGGTAGCAACCGGATCAGACGATCGGCCAGGTATGGATCGAAACGCACGCCGTAATACGTCACCTGGGTCAGTCGCCCTCCGCCTCCGGAATGTCTTCGAGCAACGTAGTCTTATCGCCCGAATTGCCGCGCAACATGTGCCGGTTACCGCGCGGAATCAGCACCAGGCTGCCCTCCGGCATGAATACCGGCGCCTGGCCCTCGAGTTCGATCCAGCAATGTCCGGATGTCACCACTTCCACGTTCATCACACCGGGCAGCTGCGGCACTTCGATGCCCCAGGGATCGGTGAATTCGGCGTTGCAGTAGAGAACGCCAGTCAGTTGCAGCAGCTGCAATACCTCGCCGAGTGGATCGGAGCTCGGTGGCAATTCCGGATCAATACGCGGCGTTACCAGTTGAGGTTTATTCATGATTCTTAGTCAATTTGGACGAATAGATAATTATTGTAGATATTCTGTGATTTTATATCCAGATTTCCTGATCCAGAATGCACCGCGTCGGCAAGCAAAAGCTTGCCCGTTTACTGAAAAACCCGAACAGGAGACTGGAAACATGCAAGATTCACCCATTCTGATCATCGGCAAAACCGCCAAAACCGGCCTGCGAGTCGATCAACGACTACAGGCGCTGGGCTATACCACTCGCGGCGTTTCGCGCTCGACCTCACCCGCCTTTGACTGGGAAGACCCGACCACCTGGCGCGCCGCGCTGGAAGGCACGGAGTCGGCCTACGTCACCTTTTATCCCGACCTCGCGATCCCGACTGCCGAGCAGACCATTCGCGACTTTTTCGAGCTGGCCAAAGACATTGGTCTGCGCCATCTCGTGCTGCTCTCCGGGCGTGGCGAGCAGGGCGCCGAACGCGCCGAGGCCGTGCTGGCGAACAGTGGCCTCGACTGGAACGTGGTCCGCGCCAGTTGGTTCATGCAGAACTACAGCGAAGGTTTCATGATCGAGGGCATTCTGAGCGGCGAGTTGATGCTACCGGCTGGTGACATCGTCGAACCTTTCATCGATATCGACGACATCGCCGACGTCGCGGTCGCGACACTGACCCGTCCCGAACTGCGCAACCGGCTGTTCGAAGTCAGCGGACCGCGCGCGCTGACCTTCGCGCAATGCGCCGCGGAGATTTCGGAAGCGGTGGGTTATCCCGTCAAGTTCACCCGGATCACCATCGACGAATTCATCCAAGCACTGCGCGAACAGGGTTTGCCGGAAGAAACGTTGTGGCTAATGCGCGAACTCTTCACCGTCGTGTTCGATGGTCGCAACTCGAATCCGACCACGGGTGTCGAGGAGGCGCTCGGCCGACCGGCGACGGACTTCAGCGAATACCTGCGCAAGGTCATGGACACCGGCGCCTGGGATCGCAGCGGCCTGTTGCAGCAAGCTTGAATCCATTCTTAAACGCATTCACTTTACTGGAAAACCGAAATGAAGACGAACAACACCCGAAACTTAGCGGTCGGAACTATGAAAAAGTCAATCGATACGAGATCC
>CAMYOI010000454.1:0-5769 GCA_947259955.1 uncultured Gammaproteobacteria bacterium | reverse complement strand
GAATGATATTGAACTTGGCGCGAACGTGAGCCTGCTCAACGAGCTCAAGGCACCGGCCGGACTCTTGCTGGCGGCGGGCGTATTCATCATCGGCGCGATCTTCGTGCGCAGCCAGGCCGACACGGCCCTGTGGTTGGCGGCCCTGATCTACCTGTCGTACGCTGTCTCGCGTTCAGCGAGCATGGCATTCGACGGCGTACCCACCGCGGGTCTGGTCCAAGCGGCCGCGCTTGAAGGGATCGTTGGCTTGGCGTGTCTAGTGGTATTGATGATCCGTCGGATGCCGGCGGGGAAGGTGGCGCGATGTTCGACTCTATGATCGCGATTTCACTCACCATCGCGGCGATAGGCGCCGGCCTCATGACCGGCGTCTACTTCGCCTTCTCCGGGTTCATCATGCGCTCCCTCGATCAGTTGGGCGCCGTGCATGCGGCAGACGCGATGAATGCCATCAACGAAGTCATTCTTCGCTCGTGGTTCATGGCCCTGTTTTTCGGTTCGACCCTGCTGTACGTAGTCCTCGCCGCGGTGGCAGTGTTTGACACTGACCTGGCCGGACGCTGGTTTCTGTTCGCCGCCGGGTTTATTTACGTGGTCGGCATGTTCCTGTGCACCGCAATGTTCAACGTGCCGCTCAACAATCGCCTGGCGGATGCGGGCAGCGATAACAACGCCAAAGCTGAAACCTGGACGCACTACTTCAAGCACTGGACGCGATGGAATCACCTGCGCAGCGTCTGCTCGCTGGCGGCTGTGGTGCTTAGCATCCACTACCTCGTGAGCTATACGTGAGACCACTGTCGTTAAGAGCGTGCGAAGCAATCTCCCGCATCGGTGCCTAAGCAGGAGATTGCTTCGATCATCCTGCTGATTCGGCATTTCGCGAGCAGCGAATGACTTAACCGGGCAATCTATAGCCGTACAAGAGGCGGAGGCTCCAGATCCGGATTGGGTCGATTGTGAGCATCGCTACTGCGCCGCAGCAAGATTGAGGGTGATGTCTGCTCCCATCCCAAAAGCCGCCTGATCGCTGAAGGATTATTTATCCTTCTCTATTCCAGAGTCGACTGGCTCTGAACGGCCATGAGCGGCCACTCGAGGTAAGTAGAACAATGGGCTCCTTCATGCTCACTTCGGCCTTGGCTGAGTTTGGACGAACTGGCGTCCAACCCGTTCCGTATCATCAAGGTGCAAATGCTTCATCGTCTGCTTGGTTGAAGGCGCGTGATAAAGATCGAGAATCGAAACCTGTGAGCAGTGCGGCGGCACTGTCAAGGTGAGCGCCTGTATCGAAGCCCCAGCGGTCGCGAAACGAATTCTGAACCATCTGCAAAACCGCAGCGAATCGCCCCATCCCGCTTCTCATCCGGTCCGTGCACCGCTGCCACACCCCGAACTGGATCGATCTTTACTTAACTACTCAACCGAAGGGAAGCGATGTCGAATGAGTTATCGCACAAACCCCCTCGTGCCCATCGGTCACGAATCCCTGACCAACATGCTCTTGCATCCGTAAATAGTCAGTTGCCACGAGCCACGCACCTAACATCTACTGACGTAACGACGTCATCCCGGCCACCACCCCGCCCTTGAGCACATTTACTGGCGAACGGCGTAGCAGTTATCCTTTTTATCAGTAGCGCGCAAAGGCAAGCGCCTCGACCGCGGACACCTTGGCATTCGAGCTGCATCGAGGTCGGGGTGAGCAACCCAAGGATATACACGGCCGCTATTATCGCGCATGCCCAGAGTGCGGTAATTTGATGCATCGTCGCAACTATGGACGGCGCAGCGGGGTGCTGGTAGACACCTGCAGGGACCACGGTATGTGGTTTGACCTGGGAGAACTGGACACCATCCTGAGATGGATCAAAGCGAGCGATCTTAAAGACGCGAAACAATGGGAACATCGGCGCCAAAAACGCGACCAGCAGGTCAAGGAGTTCTTGGACGATATCGATCGACGAAGCGAAAGGTGGAGGACGACGAAGCGAAAGGTATAAGAGCAAGCATACGGCCCTGAACCGGGGATCTGTCGATATCCTACACGGTATCTTGGACTATCTCTTCGATTGAGCAGAGCTGACGCCGCCTTCTTCCCGGCCCCTAAGGGATTCACAGCCTAGCTGATTAAGGGGCCAGCAAAAAGTGAACAGGCCAGGATTTGGCGCGGTCCCCCTGATCCAGCGATTCGGCAGAGCGCTGAATGTTCATTTCCCCCTGCGCTTGTCGCACGGCGTGTATTTCGACAATGGCAACGCTCCCGGTGCCCGCCAGGCGGCGCCCTAAGGTAGAATCCGCGAGGGTTTGGATCGCTGGACTATCGGATCGGGCGGAACAGAGGGGAGTATGGATCTCACGACGGCTGTTGTGTCGGCACTCGTAATCTTTTGCGCGTACTTCGTGCGCGGCCTCGCGGGGTTCGGGTCGGGCCTGATTGCGGTCCCGTTGCTGGCCTTGTCACACCCTTTGCCCCTCGTCGTTCCACTGGTGGTGTTCCTGGACTACGTGGGATCCGCCAGCCAGGGCTTGAAGAACCGCTCCAGCATCAGATGGAACGAACTATGGCCGCTCATCCCGTTCACCCTGTTGGGCGTCGGGCTCGGCCTGTATCTGCTGCGAACGGTGGATGCGCCCCTGCTCAGCAAAGCGCTGGGCGGCTTTATCCTGGCCTTTGCTGTTTATCAGCTCCTGCCCACACCGGAACTGCGCGGGTCCCGGACCATGTCCGCGCCGTTTGGGATCTTAGGCGGCATGGTCGGCACCCTGTTCGGTACCGGCGGGCCCTTTTACGTGATCTACCTCAACATGCGCGGGCTCGACAAGTCGCAGATGCGATCGACCTTCGCCGCCAATTTTCTGATCGACGGGGCAATCCGACTTGCCGCCTTTGGCATGGCGGGTCTGTTCCATCGCGACAGTCTGACCTATATCGCCATGGCCCTGCCCATCGCTGCGATCGCCCTGATTCTGGGCGGCCGGGTACACACCGGCCTGGCCAGGGAGGCGTTCATCAGGATCATCAGCTTGTTGCTTATCGCGAGCGGGCTGGCGCTTTGGCTCAAATAGCGCACTTCGACGACGAGCCCTTTATTGGCGGACTGAGGCGCCAGATGGGCTTGTGACGTGCCGAAACAAACGGCGTTCAAAGAAGATCTAAGAGAATGTCCAAACCAAAGTGGAACGCGAACGACATCGCCGATCAGATTAGTACCAACATTGCCTGAGTTCGACCGGCGGATGACCCCGCTATAGCGGCCAGAGCGATTAGGTGATGGGCAAGTAAATTTCTATGCACTGCGTGAGTCAGACCCGGCCAGGAGGAGTCATTCACCAAATGTTAGAGAACGGTTGGCAAAGGAGAGATTTGAAAAATTAGGGAGAGCATGTTTGCGGTGTAGTAAACTTATGTAAATACAGACGATCGCAAGGAGGCGAGAACGACGTTGTCAAGAGTAGTCAAAGCAATCCACTCAGAGGAGGAGAACCGGTGGCACTACAAGCGCCGGCCAAGTCATTACCGAGGTACGTGCAACGAGAATTCGATGCTTATCTATAGTGCGGTTAGTTGGAATATGGCTTCTTGCGCGTTAGATGCGAAGATTGCCATAGCGAACGCCTTGTCACTTTCAGTTGCAAACGCCGTTTTGAGAAGAGGAGTGGAGAGAAGATTTTATGAGTAAGCATATCGAAACGAAGCTGGTCCACGCTGGTGAACCGAGACCAAGAATTGCTGGATCGGTAAGTATGCCGATATTTCAATCTTCTACGTTTGAGTACGCCGGCGAGGAAAGTTATCACGACATCAGGTACATACGACTTAATAATACCCCTAACCACCTTGCGCTCCATGAAAAACTGGTGGGGTTAGAAAACGGCGAGGCCGCCCTGGTCACTGGTAGTGGTATGGCAGCGATCTCGACATCCCTTTTGTCGATTCTTTCGGCCGGCGATCACTTGCTCGCACAGGACTGTGTCTATGGGGGTACACATGACCTGATAACAAAAGATTTTCCCTCCTTTGGAATAGAAGTGGATTTCGTCGACGGTGATGACCCCGACAGTTGGCGAAAAAGGCTAAAGCCGAATACCGAAGCGTTCTATGTTGAGACAATATCCAATCCCCTGCTGCAGGTTACGGACTTGAAAGCAGTTGTTGGTTTTGCAAAGGAGCATAACCTCGTTTCACTGGTAGACAATACTTTCGCTAGCCCCGTGAATTTCCGGCCGCCTGAGTGGGGTTTCGATCTCTCCTTGCACAGTTGCACGAAATACCTTAATGGGCACAGTGATATTGTCGCTGGAGGCGTCATCGGCCGAGCTTATTTGGTCGAAGAAATTAAGCATAGGCTTGATCACATGGGCGGCACCCTCGATCCGCATGCGTGTTACCTGCTTCATCGCGGTATCAAGACTTTGGCGGTAAGAATGAGGCATCAAAATGAGAGTGCACTTGCTATCGCGAATTTTCTGGAGGCAAATTCGACCGTTAAGAAAGTCAACTATCCGGGTCTTGCCAGCCATCCTCAGCACGGACGTGCGCGAGAACTATTTGATGGTTTCAGTGGTATGTTGAGTTTCGAGCTAGAGGGTGATGTGGCGGATGCGGATCGCTTTATGCAGAACACGACAATACCCATTGTTGCTCCAAGCTTGGGCGGGGTAGAGACCCTGATAACGCGTCCGGCTACCACCTCGCACGCTGGCCTATCGGCCGACGAACGACGACAGCTGGGGATTTCCGATAAACTGATTCGAGTGTCCGTAGGTATAGAAAGTACCGAAGACCTTATTGAAGATTTTACGCGCGCCATGCGCTAGCAAATCGTATACGCACCCGGACCACGTATAATAATCGACGGGTCCGCCGACCCTACCCGTGAAGGCAGGTTTTACCTGAAGAGCAGACCAAAGGGAATTGGCCCTCTTCTACAGAAGATTGTTTAGATCTACCGGCTCAGATCGGTAGAGTAAGGATGTGGCGCGGTGGTCTAAGGTTCAGCCTGCTGTTGCCGCCCCTTTCGTCTGGCGGTGCCTCAATAGCGAAACCATCACTCCGTTTCCACATCCTCCTCATCGAACTGGACATGCAGATCTCCCGCATCCAGCTCTCGGACAAGAACTCACACCTTCGCACACTAAAGGTCATCCGCAGGTCACCCGACCTCAGCGCAGGTCCGTGTGACCCAGGCGTGCAACGACCGAACATTCTGCACATAACCACCAACGCCACCGCTTGGGCGGTCATTCGTTTCCCGGAGCGCACCCCGAGTTCTTCCTTCGCTTCAGCATGCGGCACCTTCCACAGTTCTCGCACATTACCGAAGTGTCCTAGGGTTGCCCCAATCTCCCATGCTTTGCCACTTTCAGCGCCAGCCTTGAACTAAGGCCCCTTTCCTCCGCCGGCATTACCCAAACTCTTCAGTAACACGGGCCTTTCCGCCACCCCATAGCGCCCTCTCTGACCGTCACCGGCCTCAGGTTGGTCGTCACGACCAACCACGCTATCGGGCTTCCCGTGTTGCGTGCGTCTCCCTCTTGTGTACATGCTGTCGCTACTACCCCGGCACAGTGACTGGGGGCACTGCTTTGCTCTTTACCCCAGCCCTATCAGCCTTCCCCGCATTGGCGGGCGGGTCGGCCTGTGCAACGTCCTTTTCGAGGATTGCCCAGCGTTCACTCACGTTACGGCCTGCACACTCGCCAAGTCACCAAGTGACCTTCTACACCAGAGGCTTCAGCCACTTCGTTACCTCCATGACTGCTCCG
>CAMYOI010000453.1 GCA_947259955.1 uncultured Gammaproteobacteria bacterium | reverse complement strand
GACTTCTTCCAGTCAGTCGCGGACGGTAATGTCATGGGTTACCAGCACGAAAGCCAATACCAACATAAGGATGGGCATGATATCTATGGATTGGAAGCGTTGACGGCAATTCGCGGCGACACCGGAGACGTGCTGGGTATCGTCGTGCAAGCCCAGGACATCTTCGGTAGTGGATTGTCGTCATTCAAATACCTCAAACAATTTCCGTTCGACTTTCTCAAGATCGACGGTAGTCTGATACATGAAATTGCCGAGGATTCAAACGACTACGCCATGGTAAGGGCAATCCAGCAGCTGACCGCATCATCGGGGCTGGTGTGCGTCGCCGAGTGGATTTGCAACGAGAATGTTGCCGAGCTCTTGAAGGCGCTTGGCGTGGAGTATGGGCAGGGCTTCATCTATGGCAAGCCCTTTCCAATTGAAAACATCAAGCACAGCTTCCAAAGCCAGGCGCAGGGTTCGTAAGCATCGCATCGACGCGTAAGGCATTGCGCAATGCAATGACGCAGGACGGGTGCCGATGAACTGCGGGCTGGAGCGAGATGCATAGCCCTAGCCATGGATCGAATGAAGACCAAGTTCAGCGGGGCCTGGACCAGTTAGCGCCGGTATAGGCGTTGCCGATACGGACTGTTTTTAAGTCAATACCAAATTCTCTGGCATTGTCAGTCCTTGACAGGAATTTAAAGCCGCCTGGTGAGAAATGCGGGCTGGCGCCCGAACCCGTTGAGTGCGCGGTTACGATAAATCAAGCAAATATGTTTATGAAATTAATAATATTGAGTAATTACCTTGACAAATATTAAATATATGAAAATATTGATATATGGGAAAACAGCAAAATACATGTGAATTCTGCGGTGGGCCGATGTGGATCAGTAAGCTGACCTGCGGGGATTGCGGTTTTTCGTACGAGGGTACTTTCTTTACCCCGCGCCTGTTTCGCTTACCCAGGGAGGATCAGCGCTTTGTGGAGCTTTTCATACTATCCAGCGGCAGTCTTAAAAAAATGGCCGAGCTCCTGGAATTGTCCTATCCCACGGTGCGAAATCGTTTGGATCGCCTGATCGAGAGCCTGCGCGAAGAGCAAGAACGAGATCAGGAGCTGAAGAAAAATGTCCTCGACGACATCGAGCAAGGACGCATAAAACCCAAGCAAGGCATGCGCATCATCGATGCCTTATGAGCAAGATGAGTGAGAAATCCCAAATTGAACGCATGGTCGACGAAGGCAAGCTGACCGTTGACGAGGCAAACCGGCTGCAACATTCGCTGGATGAACAGGCCGGGCGAGCCGATATTTTGGACGCGGCGCGGGCAGGGCGGCGCGCCTCCAAACGGAAACTCACCGTTTTCTATGCTGCTTGCCTGGCCTTTTTTTTGCTGGGGGGGACGGTGGGTTGGGTGCTGACGCCCGCCCTGGGCCCGACACCGACCGCGGTGCCCCCTTCCGTTGGCACCCAGCCGGGTCGGGTAGTGGATTTGTCTGCTTTGTCGGATGAAAGGAGAAAAAGTATGAATCAGTCGGTGAAATTGTCGAGCGGCGTAGCGATCGCCGTGGTCGTGGCCGTGATTGGCCTGCTGGTAGCGTTTCTTTACAACGGCCTGATCGATGCGCGAGAGCGGGTCAACGCCGCCTGGGCGCAAGTCGAGAATGTCTATCAACGCCGATTGGATCTGGTCCCGGTATTGATCGACGGAGTCAAGACCTACATGGACCACGAACGCGCCACTCTGGAAGAACTCACAGAGGCTCGGGCCAAGGCCGTAGGTGTGCAATCAGCCTTGCAAGGGCAGGGCCCCGATACGGCTGAGCAAATGAAGACGCTGGAAACAACCCAGGGTCGCGTCGAATCCGCACTGGCCAGGCTATTCGCAGTTGTGGAGAACTACCCTGATCTCAAAGCCAGTGAGAATTTCCTTACACTGCAGGATCAGATCGAGGGTACGGAGAACCGTGTAGCCATGGAGCGTCGCCGATATAATGAGTTCTCGCGACGATACAATGCCATGGTATTGAAGTTCCCGCACAATTTGGTTGCGGCGGCGATTGACTTCGAACACAAGCCATATTTCCAGGCCGAGGAAAAGGCTCTCCAGGGACTGGCCGATCCATTCGGCCGCGCCGCCGATAAACCGTAGTCCATGGGCAGACTTTTTTACATCGGCGCGATCGCCGCTGCGTTAACGGGGGCATGGCACGTTGCCGGTAACTACATATCCGGAAACCAGGAGGTTCCCGCGCCGCTTGCCGAATGGAATATCAGCGAGCGGCCCGAGGAAGAACGATACTTGTACGATTATGCCGGGATCCTGGGTCATTTCGAAGAAGGTCTGCAGCGGTATTTAAAACACATTACCAGGGATTTTCATATTGAAGCGGTAATACTGACATTGCCGAAAGTACCGACCGGGAGTGATGTCGACCAGATCGCCTCGGACGTACTCAACAATTGGAGAATTGGTGGGGATTATGATGGCAGAGCGGTGTTGTTGCTGTTGGATCGAGACCGGCAAGAGGTGCGCATGGAAGTGGCTTACGAACTTGAAGATGTATTTACAGATGCTTTCGTAGGTTTTGTCGAGGATAAACAGTTAAAGCCATATTTTTTAGAAGGCGATGTCGGCACGGGTTTGATCGCGTTAATGGAGGAATTGGAAAGACGCGCGGAACTCAAGCAGCAGGGTGAGTATACATCGGAGTTGATCGCCGGTCTGGACAGTGAATTCATATCGGGAGGGGCCGGGGCAAAACGGGACCTGAAAAAGTATTCTCAGGCAAATGACACAGCGAATGGATCGGCAACTGCCTCAACGCGCTCAATCCGTGGAGCGCGCTCCCCCGAAGAGGCCTGGCGAACCATGTTGGCGAAGTGGGCGGGCCAGGGTTCGGATCTCGACATCGATATCTATACGGAGATGACCCGGATGGCCATGGGTGACCCGGAACGCCCCGATCCGCGTACAAAAAAGGCGCTACCCCATTGGCAAAACGCCGAGTTTCGCGTACTGCGGGAGAACGGTTATGCCGTGATCTATTTTGGCTATAAAAATGGCTGGGACAACGCGCCCTTTTTGTTTTGCCGTGATCAGCAGGGCTGGAAATTCGATATCGTCTATCAACGGCGTTTGGTCGTGATGGGCGCCAAGCAATCCTGGTTCGTCGAACAAGGTCGGTTTCCGTATGTCTCACTGCTGCCCAAGGTGCCCCAATCCACCGGGAAAGATCTTCCGTTGAGTGCCCGGGACCTGTATCGTTGCAGCGATGACTCTTCCATGGCCGCGCGAATGAATACCCTAGCGGCGCGACTCGACGGCAATCCCGATGACTACGACATCGTTCTAGAATTGTTGCGGCTCAATGTCATCACCGGGCGACGTCCCAACCACGTACAGCCGCTGATGGAACGGGCCAAGGCGCTGAACCCAGATGATCCAATACCCTACAAGTATGCTGCGATATACAACGTCAATAGCTTTTTTCAATACAAAACCGCGTTGAAGGAAATCGAAGCGTATCTCGACCACGGCGGCGATGAGGTATTTGGCTACAGCGTTGAGGGATTTCTGCACTACCGACTCAATCAATATGAGAAGGCGGTGGTGGCCCTGGATAAAGTACTCAACTCAGCGCCCGACGATATCTACGCCTTGAGTTTATTGGCCCGCGTCTATGGTCTGCGTTATCTGGGCTCAAGCGAGTTGGACCCGCGTCGAGCACATGTGCACAAGAGGTACCGGAAGGGGAAGTCCGTCGCGTGAGCCGTGTCACAAACTGGATGCAGTCAAAAGGTCTCTTGTAATACCGTACTAATTACGGGGACACAATACTCAATTCAAATGGTAATAGAGAAATAAGTATCGTGTCCCCATATTTCAGGCTCAATTACAGAGATCGGCCCCGGGGACTTCATGGAACGCGCCCTTGGCATCGTTTCTTACCTGATAGAGAGTGCGTTTGCTCTCGGTTGGAAACATGTTTGTTTCACGAGCCCATTTCGCCGCCGTTTGCGCCCGCGCTATTGCAGATGCCGGGCAATTCGCCTGACTGAGCGCTATTGCCAGGTTATTGCCGGCGGCAACGTTGCTCCGATCCAGGGCCAGAATATGACGATATAGCTGGATGGCCTGACGCAAGTCGCCATTATTCAAATGTGCGTTTGCCAGTCCGAGCCTGGCGATTTGATCGTCAGAAAAATGTTCAAGAAAATCGCGGTAGAGATTCACCATGGAATCTGGACCTTGTATCGTTTCCATCGCCACTATGGCTTCAAGTAGTTTGCCGCTGTTCGGATTCGCGGGCAGTTCGCCAGGTTTCAATACAACCAAGGCCCATGCCTCAGAGCGTCGCCACGTGCGTTCAAATTTTCCCATACGCATCACCTTGCGTCGTTCCGTCCCTGACCGAAGATAGATTTCACCGAGGATGGGATCATACCCAGTCGCGACGGCATAGTGCCAAAAAGGTTTGAAGCTGAATCCCAGGTTCTGCAGAACCAGCACCGGCCTGGCGGCGTCCAGTTCATCCAGCAAATGAGACATATCCGGGTCGATGATGTACGGAACTCGAGCGTATCCGCGCGTGGTCGCGATCATGTCGATTTGTAGACTGCCCTCCCTGCCGGGCGTGTAGACCTTGGGAACTAGGGCGTCAGGAGTAACTTCTATTCCACTCGCACCCAACACGGTGGCGAGTGCGGCGGGTCCGCATTGGTAATCTTTTTGGGCATAGAAAGGCGTGTCTTCGAGGTCAACCGGCCGCCGGTCTGTAAGGTCCACCGCGCTCCATTGGTTCGCGCAAGCGGACAGCAGCGCCGACAGCAGCGTTATGATTCCCGTCGCACGCAAGCTGTAATACGGGCTAGATCTTTTTGAAGATGTCCGTGACGCCAACGATTTCGAGGATCAATAACACCAGGAAAACGATGCCGATTATCTCTATCGCCCCGGCCCCGGCCGGCATCGAGTCCATTTTTCGGGCGAGTGCGGTGAGCTCGTGACTGGTCATGGATCGGACGCGTGCCAGGACGTGATTTTGATCAACGCCCAGTTGGGAAAGCTGCGCGGCGACCTTGTCCTGCAGGAAAAATGTCTCGGCCTCGGTCAGCAGATTATGCCGGTTGGCAGCCCCGAGCGCCGCCTCCGTGGTGATCATCTCCGCGATGGCCGTGGGGAAGTGCGCAGGAAATACAAGCGCAATTGCGACCACAGCCGACATCAACCTTCGAGCTGTTCTACTCATCAAATGTCCTCCATCATGAATACTCCAAAGGAAAGCGCATCCGCTACCCGGGGTGATAGGGATCCAACGTTCGCGTACCCAAGGATCCTGCCGCGCCTCGAATCAAATGACCCGACGCCGGGCTGGTCCATCAAGGGCGAATATACAGGTACCCGTCCTGTTGAAGTTCGGCTATACGAACCACTCCCCCCTGATCGACCCGAACAAAACCCGGGATCAACTCGTCGACTTCGATTTGCTGCGCACGCATCGTGTTGCCGCATGCGTTGAACTGCACATCCTCACCCTGCAGCATGGCAACCGTCTCCCGAAGTTTGTCGACGGCTTGCATTTCGTGAAAGGCTTTCAAACCGGGTCCATGCACCACCAGCACAATTTCCACATTTTCCTTGCCGCCGACTCCTTTTATGTGATTGCGGATATTATTGAGCGCGAACATCACTTTTTCCTCGTCGGCGACATGGTAGACCACTTGTTGTTTGTCACCCGCGCTGCTCTGTGAAAACAAAAGAAGCCCGGACAACGCAAACATCGCGGCCAGAATCGTATTCATCGAAACGTGTTTCATTGATTTACTCCTCGACATCTTTGGCTTGATGGATCCAAAGGTCAATTGTACTACCTTTCACTGGTAGTCTGATTAAGAATTGGTCTTCCAAGCTCCGGATAACAACGTATGGCCAGGTGACCTTCCATCGATTACGCGTTTACTGCAGATTTTTCGAAGTCGGTTTGGGTTTATCTTTGTTAGGTACCGCTTTGTCGGATTCCCCTGCCGGCGGTTTCATGGCCGGTTCTTTTACCCTAGGTTTCCGGTCCTGCGCCTCTTTGGTGTCCGCCGCTTCGGATTGATTCGAAGCGTCGATTTTGCCGCCCTGGTTTTTATCGGTCGTTTCAGCGTTCTCGCCGAATATGTTTCCCTTGAGAATCTGCTTGCACACGTCGACGTTCGCCTGGGATTTGTTGACGACGGCCTCGGCCAGCAGCGAGAGGCCGCCGGTACTCATGTAAGCCATGTATTTGCCGTACTTCAAGGCGACGTCCTTGGGATCCAGCTGGATCCGTGGATTTTTTAGCGTACCGCTCACGTAGACCAGCCCGGCGAGCTGACCCGTGCTGATGCCGATGCCCTTGCGCGGCTTGGGCACGATCCCCACATCGAGTTTTTCCGTTTTGAGGTTGATGTTGCCTCCGCCAAGCCAGGTTACGTCCGACAGTTGAACCGCGAGCTTGTCGTCGAAATCGACCTTGCCGTCCTTGATATCCATGCGCAATATCCCGCACTCCAGTGCCATTTCTTTCTTGCCCCCGGAGAATGAAATCAGACCGGTGCCAAAGTCCGTTACGAACCCGCGGGGTATGCTGCCGTCTCGCACTACCATCAGAACCCCCCCGTCAAGTCCGCCCGCAAGCTCGGCGGCGGTCGCACCGTAACCGTCGAGTT
>CAMYOI010000452.1 GCA_947259955.1 uncultured Gammaproteobacteria bacterium | reverse complement strand
CGCCGTAAGCCAAGAAGAATACTCGCGGGAATCCTGATTGCTCTAGGCGGCCTGATGTTATGGCTGGCACCAGAGGCATCAAAGCTTGGATTGTTGCTTTTGCTGCTCGCCGCCGCCGTCGAGATCATTGGGATCTATCTCGAGCACAAAGACGCGCGATAGCACGATTTACGTCTAACAAACAAACAGACCCAGCCCGGGTGGCCATCGCAATTAACCGCTCCGTTATTTGACTCGACCCCGGTCCGATAGCCATGGCGACGTTGAATGGGAGGATTGTCACCCGGCGCACGTCAATCTGCCTGTCCGCTGGTGTAGTAATGAACTGGCGGCGCCAACCGTGTCAAGTAGCGCCACATAGACAGGCTTCCTATTATAGTGAGTTACGATGTCAAATGTCTTGAATTCCGTACACGAGGATATTTATATGAAAAACACGTCACTCAATCTGAGTCTAAACAACATGGCTTTGGGGATAGCGGTTGTGTTGGCAGTATTTGCAAATGGTGCGTGGGCTGAAAAAGACAGTCGTGAAACGATTATTCTCGATGATGAGAGCCGTGCTTTTGTTGTACAAGAGATGCAGCAGTTCGTGAGCGGGCTTCAACAGGCACTCAGCGCTTTGTCCCAAGACGATATAAAAAGCGTTGCGGCAGCGTTGCGTCCATTGGGAATGCAGGGCATGTCCAGCGCACCTCCGAACCTGATGAGCTCTGTTCCAGATGGATTCAGGCAGATTGGTATGCCAATTCACATGGCTTTTGACAAGATAGCTGATGCTGCGGAAACAGGGGCCACAACGAAAGAGATACTGACCAGTCTTGGCGCGGCAATGAATCGCTGTGTTGCCTGCCACGCAGCTTATCGAATCGTATCCCGGTAGTACCACGCTTTTGGTGAAACTAACAAGCTGCGGGCAAACTTGGCCGAGGCGATACAAGCGAAGAAATCATTGGGTCATTTTTGCAGGGAGCCAGGTGGCCAGTTCTGGGAAAGCGGTAAGCAGGACGATTGCGATCATCAGTAGCAAGAAGAAAGGCATCGCATACAGCGAGATGCTCAATATGTTGATTTTCGTAAGCCCCTGGATTACGAATAGATTAAAACCTACGGGTGGCGTAATTTGAGACATCTCCACAACCAGTACAACGTAGATTCCGAACCACAACAAATCGATGTTGCTGCGTTCAATCATCGGCAACACGATGGACGTCGTTAATACGACTATTGAGATGCCATCGAGAAAACAACCGAGCACCATGAAGAACAGGGTCAACGCTATGATCAGCATGGCGGGTGTAAGACCCAATCCAGAGATTTGTTCAGCCAGCAATCGGGGAATGCCTGTGAAACCCATTGCCAGACTCAGAAACGCGGCGCCCGCGATAATGAAGGTAATCATGCATGAGGTACGGGTCGCACCCAGAAGACTGGATTTAAAATTCTCGACGTTCAGATTACCGGTAACCAGCGATAGGAACAGCGCGCCGAATACGCCGAGAGCCGCGGCCTCTGTGGCTGTCGCCCAGCCGGCATAAATCGAACCCAATACAAAGAAAACAAGCCCCAAAACCGGAAACAGGCGGCGGGTCAGATAAAGTTTCTGCAAGAAAGATAAATCCGGCGTGTCGTCTTTGGGTAGTTTTTCATCATTGAAGATTGCCCAAATCGCGGTGTAACCCATGAACAGCACCACCAGCATTGCGCCCGGAACGATACCTGCGATAAACAGCCGGGAAATAGAAACCTCCGCGGATACGCCGTATACAATGAGAATGATCGACGGTGGTATCAAAAATCCTAATGTGCCCGAGCCAGCCAGTGTGCCTATCATCATCTGGAGTGGATAATGCCGTTTCTTCAATTCCGGAAAAGTCATTCGGCCGATGGTGGCGGCGGTGGCGGCCGAGGAACCCGAAACTGCGGCGAAAACGGAGCAACCCAGAATGTTCACATGGAGTAAACGGCCGGGAATTTTCCTCAGCCACGGCGCCAAACCGTAAAACAAGTCTTCCGACAGCCTGGTACGAAATAATATCTCACCCATCCATATGAACAACGGCAATGCCGCGAGTGTCCACGTTGCGGATGCGCCCCAGGTGCTCGTTGCAAAAAGCAGGCCGATGTTGCTGTTGCCGTTCAACGTCAGGGCAATGAAGGCGACAAGAAACAAAGCGCCCGCAACCCAGATCCCGCTCAACAATGCGCCAAATAGCACAGCGCACAAGATTATCACCAGATTTGCAATCTCCACGGGGCCGGCTAGTCCTCGAGCTCGACAAAGGAGGGGGTATGCCCTTGCAGAGAACCGACGATGTCGTCCATCAGTGCAATGAAAAACAGCACCGCACCAAACGCCATTGGCAGCTGGGGGATCCACAGTGGAATTGCAATGTAGCCCTGGGACAACTCTGCAAATTGCCAGGACTCGTAGACGAGGTAGCAAAGATGGTACGCGCCGTATCCCGTAATCAGTGTGAAAACAAACAGCGCCGCATACGTCAGCTTTCTCTGAAATGATGAGGACAGCCGGTGCACGAGCAAGGTCACCCGGATGTGACCACCATGCCGGAAAGTATAAGCAAGCGCTAGAAATGACGCCGCGGCCAGCAAATAACCCGAAAAATCCTCCGTGGATGGGATGATGACACCAATCCACCGACCCGCTATCTGAGCCAGGACCATCAAGGTTATGAATACGATACAGGCACCGGCAACGATGCCGGCGCCGTTGTAGACCTTATCAAGCTTGGATCGCATTGATAAAGATCTTGTCTACGATCTTCTATCGATAAGCGGAGAGAATTTCCTTGCCCGCTTCACCGGCTTCCGCAGCCCATTCCTCACCCATGATCTCACCAATGGCTTTCAAGTCAGCCTTGAGCTGCTCACTGGGTTGTGCAACCGCGATGCCGTTTTCCGCCAGCGTAGCGGTTTTAGCGGCAGTTTCAGCCCGCGCCATTTCCCATCCCCGGGTTTCTGCTGCGGCTGCGGCCTCCATCACGGCTTTTTGTTGATCATTATCCAGACGCTTGAACGCGCGTGCGTTGACAATCACCATGTTCTTGGGAATCCAGGCCTGGGTATCCGTGTAATTCGTAACGTAGTCCCACGACTGACTGCTTACGCCGGTGCTTGGGGAGGTAACCATCGCATTGATAATGCCGGTCGAGAATGCTTGCGGAATTTCCGGGGTCTGCACCGTTGTCGGGGTCGCCTTGAGCAGCACCGCCAGTCGGGAGGTCGTGGGGCTATAGGCGCGCATCTTCAGTCCTTCGAGATCCGCGGCAGAAGATATTGGTTTTTTTGTGTAAAAACCCTGCGGCGGCCAGGGCACGGCATACAAGAGTTTCAGCCCGTCTTTTTCCAGGGCTTGATCAACGCTCGGGCGGGTTGCAGCCCACAGTTTGCTGGCGCTTTCGAAATCAGAGGCGAGAAAAGGAATATTGTCCGCCTTGAAAACCGGGTTGTCGTTACCCAGCAAACCCATGAACATCTCACCGATGGGCACCTGCCCGGTTCGTACTGCTCGATGAATCTCAGGGTGCTTGATCAACGAAGCCCCGGAATGAACGACGATATTCAATTCCCCGTTGGTCGCCTTGCTAACGTCTTCGGCAAACTGCCGAACATTTTTCGTGTGATGGACCCCATCACTGTAGGGCGTTGGCATATCCCATTTGGTTTCGGCATAGCTGGCGCCCACCAGCAGTCCGAAACCCGCCAGCACGGCCGTAAAAGACTTGAGTATGAACATTGCGGAACCTCCGGTGAGTTGATCGGTAACGGGGCATG
>CAMYOI010000451.1 GCA_947259955.1 uncultured Gammaproteobacteria bacterium | reverse complement strand
AACTCTCGCCCAGTATCGTCAATTTCACGGGATTTGGTGCTGGGAAAAGCCTGTAAAACCAAAGGCTTAAGCCTTTTGGGCACAAAAAAGTACGGTAGAAGTGGTTGCTAGCGTTCGGTGTGGAGTACAAGCGGCACGGACCGGCTGTTGCCGGTGAACCGGAATGTTTTGAGCCAGTCTATATTTGTGAGCTGGTCCAACGACTTTCCAAAGCGTTGTTTGATGTTCTTTTTCGGTCCATCGTATCCGATCGTGTCGGCCAGCTTGAGGACTTCATTTTTGTACTGTTTCGGCTGACCGGATAAGAACCGATGCAAACACTTTCCGAGATCATCGAGCTGCAGTCGCGTTTTCCAATCAATGTAGGTGTACTCGTTATCGAGCCATTGCGCGACGACTGGCGGAAACAAGACAACCAACAACCCGTCACGCTCGTAGGTCTGCCACTGGACGTGTATTAGCGGTAACATACGCCCTGTTTGCACGAGGCCCAAGTAACGGTCGTGTGATCTGAGATTAAGCTCCAAAGTGGTTGCGCCCAATCTCTTGACGGAATCGAATGTACGTCTGTAGTTCTCGCCACCGTCTGTCAAACCCAGCTGACGGACAATGTCATCGACGCTGCACAGGACACAATGGACGCCGACTTGCCCACCTTTCGTTGCATAGATGTCTGTGATCTGGACTGGTAGTTGCTCCGGTCGCCCAATCATTCTCCGCGATCGCAACCGCATGAGTGCAATCAACGTATCTTCATCGCGGACAGTCAGCGGCGGACCATGGCGCTTACCATCGCCAAACGGCGTCTTGAAGGCCAGCGCATTATCAATGTCTTGCAATCGATGTTGGTGCCGACGACGGGTCGGTCGAAAAATCGGTAGCCGGGTAAGTAGCGTCGGAAATTCGTTTTCCGGACGGATCGGGTAGCTCACAAAAAACCCCTGCCCCTCCAACCGTTCGAGATCCCGCTCCACGGCCGCGAGCCGCTTTTGCACCGTCGTGTTCGCTGCGTAGCGACGTTTCATATCGTGCGCGCGTTTTTCGTCGGCTTTACGGTGTTCGGCGTCGGCCTGTTTTTCCGCCTCGGTCTTAGATGCTTGGCGTTGGCGCACCTCTTCCGCGATACGCGCAAGCCGCTGCATGATGTCTTCGTCGTCCTTGGCAGCTTCGGGGGGCACTATTTTGCGGGGTCGGGAAACGTCGGTGGCTGGAACACCGGGGGGCTGAGTTAAGGCCGTTACAGTTTTGTCACCCATGCGCTCTGTGATTTTAGATACCAATATCTACTGTTGGACGCCATAGTTAGCGAATTTTTACACAAACTCGCGAAAAACACCAACCTAGAGTAAACTACGCGCACAAACCGAAAAACAGCACCGGGACGTGATTTATGCCACAAAACGTTATGGTAACCGATGATACGCCAACTCGAGTCCGTGACGGAACCGGGATACATGCCATCCGCCAGATTGTGTCCCATTCGGATGCGCTGATCAAAGAACTTCGAGATATCGCTTTCGACGCAAACGCTGCTAAGCAGCTACAGCGACGTTATACCATCACCCAGGTCGCCGAGATGATCGGCCGCAGTGCCAACAGTATTCGCAAGGTGGAAGCTTCGGGGGCGCTACCCATGCCGAAACTCTCTGAGCGAGGCCGTCGCACGGGGTACACACTCGCCGAGGTCAATGGGATCCGCGAGCACTTTGGCGTGATTCGTGGACGGCAGCCGGGTGAGGAGCCGATTCGGATGGCCTTTCAGAATTTTAAGGGCGGTGTGGGAAAGAGCACGTTGTGCACGCATTTCTCTCAATACCTTGTCGAACGGGGCCATCGGGTTTTGGTCATTGACTGTGATAGCCAAGCGTCGACGACGACCACCTTCGGTCTTCGGCCCGACCTCGATTTGGGGACGAAGGACACGTTGCTGCCTTTTTTCGACGGCTCCAAAACCAGCCTAGATTACGCGATACGCGAAACTTACTGGGATCGCCTACACATTATTCCGTCGAACCTCTCGTTGTATTCCGCTGAATACGAGTTGGCTGCCACCGCCGGACAATCCGGCCCGGGGTGGATTGGCCGGCTTCACGAAGGTATTTCGACCATCCAGGAGAATTACGACGTCGTCATCATGGACCCGCCACCCGCGCTCGGGATGATTTCACTCAACGTCGTGCGGTCGGCAAACGCGCTGATCATTCCGACACCTCCTGCGATGTATGATTTCCACTCGACCGTGACATTTTTCCGGATGATGGAGGAGGTGCTGGGTTCAGTGGAAAAGGCGGTCGGTCATCCTCTCAACTACAAATTTTTGAAGCTGCTGATCTCGAAATACGATACGGGGAAAAGCGCACAAGAGTTTATGGTGCGCATGATGGGGGAGCACTACGCGCGCCACATCCTAAATGCCGCCGTCAAAGACTCAGCCGAAATCGATAACGCGGCCGCGGATTGGCGAACCGTATACGAACTGCAAAAACATACGACCTCGGCGAAAACCTACAGGCGTTGCATCGTGTCGCTGAACGCGGTCTTTCGGGAAATTGAGATGTTGATTCGCGGCACGTGGCCAAGCCACCAAGAACGGCTTGAGGCGGAAGGGTATATGGTGCTGTAAATAGTAAATTTACCACTACATAACCCATTGAGAAATATGGTAATTCTACATATTCACTCGTCAAAATTGGTGATTTTAGGAGGTCGCAATGAGAGACCGGACCCGCAGTAAGCTCGACAAATTGAAGCTCGCCGTACCGGCGGCTGAAGCCAATACCGACGAGGCGCATGCGACCCAAGCCGGCGTCGGATCGTTACTGCAGCGAGAGAGTACGCTCAGCAAGATCGCAGGTGGGAAACAGCGTACCGTCCAGCTGCTGATGCATCCTCCGCAGCGAATCCGAATATGGGCGGAGCACAATCGAAATTACGAACTCCTTTCGGCGGAGCACTGCGCGGATTTGATTGAGGGATTTAAGCGCACCGGCAAACAGGAATTTCCAGCGATCGTGCGACGCCTCGAGGACGACGCGCAGTTCGATTACGAACTCATTTGTGGTGCACGTCGCAACTGGACGGCGACCCACTTGGGCTGGGATTTACTTATCGAGGTGCGTGATCTCAACGATCGCCAGGCCTTTATTTTGCAGGACCTGGAGAACCGGGACCGAGAGGATATCAGCGACTACGAACGGGCGCTGGACTACAAACAGGCGCTACCGAAGTACTTTGAGAACAGTCGTGCTCAGATGGCGCAGTTCTTGGAGATCGACAAGTCGAACTTCTCCAAGCTCCTGGATCTCGCGGATATGCCGCGCCAGGTCGTTGACGCCTATGCGGATCTGAGGGATTTCAAGGCACACCACGCCACGACGTACAAGCGGCTAATGGCCGAGCCTGCGGCCAAACGACGCGTCCTTGACAAAGCACGGTCCTTGAAAGGGCAGGGCGCTAACGGCCGACAGGTCTTTACCGACCTCAAGCGCGCGGCATCATCCTCGCGGACGGTCAAGTTGAAAGCGAAAAAATATGGGGCGCTTACGGCGACACCGAGGGCTGACGGTGCGTTTCAATTAGCCATTGCTGCGCCGTCCGGAGACCCGGCGAAGCTTGAGCAAGTACTCCGCAAGGACTTCGACGCGTTCTTGCGGGATTACTTGGCGACAGACGGATAAGTAGTAAATTTACCACCCTATAACCCATTGAAGAGAAAACAGAAAGGCGATTTCCAATCGTCAACCATGATGCGAGCATCCACCGTATAAAAGTGTGCTTAATGTCGCCCGGACTTCGGCCGAG
>CAMYOI010000450.1:5809-9473 GCA_947259955.1 uncultured Gammaproteobacteria bacterium | reverse complement strand
CGGCACATAGATGGCGTTGTCAAAAATCGAATCACCAAGAAGCATTACCTTGTACATGGGTATGCACCTCCTTACGGTCAGCAAACACCCGGGCCCGGTCCAGACGGCCTGCAGTTCATGAATAATCGGGTGCGTGGTTTAACAATGCCGCTCTCGGCGTCATACCTCGGGAGTGGATACATCCTAGCACGCGCTTTTACCTGACATACCGGGTTAAGATTGCTTTTACTGTTCAATGCGACAATGCTTGTCGCAAACTATGAAAATGGATTTCACACCGAATTCGCAATCTTGAAAAGATATGCCGCAACCACCCGTCAAGGTAGATTTAGAGCAGGGCACACCCGCCTGGTTCCAATACCGAACGCGCCATTTCAATGCATCCGAGGCTGCCGCAGTTACCGGTTGCAGCCCCTGGATGACGTCGAATCAGCTATTGAGCCGGAAGATCCATGCCGATACCGAGGAAACGAACCAGGCGATGGCACACGGGCATCGATTCGAACCCGATGCACGCGCGCTGGCACAACAGCTCTTCAACGCCCCTGATCTGACGCCGGCCGTTTACCGCCGGGGCATCTACTCGGCCAGCCTGGATGCCATAACGCCGGATATGCGGCTGAATGTGGAGATCAAGTGCCCGGTACGCGGCAGCCAATCCGATCTATGGCACAAGGTCAGCCGCGGCAAGCTGCCCAATCACTATAAAATGCAGTTGGCACACCAGTGGCACGTTTGCGGTACCGGGCAAAATCTGTTGATGGTGTACTGCTTCAACCAATGCAGATCCGTGCACGTGGAAATGAGTACATCTGAACTGGGGCTGCTCTGGACAGACGTCGTCGAACCGGTCTGGATAAAATTTGCAGAGGAAACGCGGCTTGCCGCCGTGCGAGTCGCGAGGTGTAGTCCATGAGCCGTGCAACCCGCGAGAACGTCTGCATATTTGTAGACGTTCAGAATGTTTATTACACCTGCAGGCAGGCCTACCAGGCAAACTTTGACTACAACAAGTTCTGGGCCCGGGTGACTGCGAAGCGCGACGTCGTCAGTGCAGTTGCCTACGCCACGGAGCCAGAAGACAAGAATCAGAAACAGTTCCAGAACATACTGCGTGCTATTGGGTTTACCGTGCTGCTCAAACCCGTGCTCAAGCGAGCGGACGGGTCGACCAAGGCGGATTGGGATGTCGGCATTGCGCTCGATGTTTATGAGGCGGCGCCAGGCTGCGACACCATAATTCTGGTATCCGGTGATGGTGATTTCACGATATTGCTGGAGCGCATCAGAAAACGCTTCAAAACGCGCACAGTAGTTTACGGCGTGCCGAAACTGACGGCGAACCCGCTGATCATGGAGGCCAGCCAGTTCAACCCGATAGATAGAAATCTGCTGCTCAGCTGAGTACATCCCGGCCCCACAGACGCCAGTTTCAGGATAAGGATCAGCATGGCTATAAAGCCCTGAGTGCATGATGATGCGCGTACTGAATAGAGGGGCTGGAGTTGATTCGGGGCGGCGCTTAATTGAACCGGCCTGAGCTGCAACGGTTCTCGGGCCTTGTTTCTAACTCAAAGAAAAGTCACAAAGTGTCCTGTAAATTAGCCATTGTGTTGGGATTCAATTAAGATCTATGCAGAGATTGGGCGTATCTAAAACGATTTTAATAATACAAGAACAGAACGCTCGTGCCTCAACCTGAACAACAATCCAGAAAACGAATCGACCAGCAGTTGATTGCTACCGGGTGGGACGTATGTGATGCAGGTGAAGCATTTTGAGTATCATGAAATACTCCCAGGTTTGGGAGCGTTTTCTTTGCGCCCTTCGGGAACTGGAGATGCGGAAGGCGGTGGTTCGATAAAAAAATTTATCTCCGATGTGTTCGATCATTGTGGGGCTACATATATCTCAGCATGAACGGGGTCGGTTTTGGATTAAAGAGTCCTTCTCCGGCAATGGCGCTGCCGTAACACGAAGCCGAGCTGCAAAGTTTCTAAATGAGCCACCTGCAGATACCAACGTTCTCCTGGGTTACGTCAAAGACGAATACCATTGGCATTGGATTTTAGTGAATCAGTTGTAAAACTTGAGGGCAGACAACAGACGAGGCTCTGTTGGTCTGGAAAGTCCACTACTTTCCTGTGATCTTATTGTTTTGTCTTGCCCAAAACTTGATCGCTCTTATTTGGCGAAAATGATAGGGCAGCCTCGCCTCATTAATAGAAAAACGATGGTTTCTATGGATTATCCGGATCCCCGCGGAGAGCTCTATTTCTGCCTTGAAATAGAGCCTGTTAACAATAGCTATTGGGATGAACGTATATCCACAAGAATTATTGGAGGATTGCGCATAAAATCGACCACACTTCCTGGCGCCCCGGCTGTCTGTAGCTGGTGTAATTTGGCGGAAAGAGTGTCTATTCAAATCGAACGGAATGATTGATGGTTGGCCTACTCTGAGTCAGTTGTTGCTTCGTTATCTGTTAATTCTTAACCGTAAGTGCCCGATAATCTTGAGACAATGACGGAGAGTTTCACCAGAGCCTTCCATGACCAGAGTTGTTGAATTGAGTTGAAATTTCTTCACGCAGCAGACCTCCACCTCGACAGCCCGCTCCGCGGCCTGGAGCGCTACGAGGGTGCGCCGATCGATGAGATTCGCGGCGCGAGCCGCCGCGCGCTGGAAAACCTGGTGGATCTGGCGATCGAGGAGGGCGTCGCGTTCGTTCTTCTGGCCGGTGATCTCTATGACGGCGATTGGAAAGACTACAACACCGGATTGTTTTTCACGCGGCAGATGGTGCGTTTGCAGGAGGCCGGGATTGGTGCCTATGTCGTAGCGGGAAACCACGATGCGGCGAGCCAGCTGACAAAAGCACTTCGTCCACCGAAAAATGTACACATATTCTCTACCCGCAGGCCCGAGACCGTTGTGGCGGAGGAGCACGGGGTTGCGGTTCACGGTCAGGGATATGCGACGCGTTCGGTTACCGAGGATCTTGTCCGACACTACCCAATGGCGGGCCCTGATCTGTTCAATATAGGCCTGCTACACACGTCCCTGGACGGCAGGCCAGACCACGAACCCTACGCACCGTGTTCGATCGACAGCCTCCGTTCACGCGGCTACCAGTACTGGGCACTGGGGCACGTTCACAAACGAGAGGTTGTCTCGGAAGACCCGTGGATTGTTTTTCCCGGCAACATTCAGGGCAGGCATGCCCGGGAGACAGGGCCGAAAGGCTGCTCACTGGTAGTGGTTGACGAGGGCAGTGTCACTCGTGTCGAGCATCGCTCCCTGGACGTGGTCCGCTGGATGGAATGCTCCGTGGACCTGCATGATGTGGTAAACCTGGACGAGGTATACGACCGCGTTGGGCATGCTCTGGCCGATGCCGTCATCGAGGCAGAGGACAGGCTGTTGGCCGTGCGCCTGAGGCTTTCGGGGACGTGCCCGGCCCACACCCGGCTGCGGGCCGAACGGGAACGGCTGGTCAACGAGTGCCGTTCACTCGCCGGTAGCCTCGCCTCTGGAGATATTTGGATCGAGAAAGTCGTGTTTGATACCCGGCGAGCAGAATCGGAAGAGGCGGCACTCGCACGCGATGATGCCTTTGGTGGTCTGCTTCGTTCCATTCGTGATCTGGAGCTGGATTCAGCC
>CAMYOI010000450.1:1887-5701 GCA_947259955.1 uncultured Gammaproteobacteria bacterium | reverse complement strand
CAAAGCGCTGCTGCTGGACCGGTTGTTAACCGAGGGGCGGGACGAGTGAAAATTCTCGACTTACACCTCCTCGCCTACGGGCCGTTTACCGATAGCCATCTGGACCTGAGCGGAGGCAGTGAAGGTCTGCATATCATCTTTGGGCCCAATGAAGCGGGAAAAAGCTCCGCACTGCGGGCGCTTCGGGCGTTGTTGTACGGTGTTCCGGAGCGCACCGGGGACGACTTCATCCACGACAAGACAGATTTGCGCGTCGGCGGTGTACTTCGTGGTGCAGACGGGAGTGAACTGCAGTGTTATCGGCGAAAGGGACGAAAAGACACGTTGCTCGATGCCAACGGCGACCCTGTTGCGGAGGAGAGACTAACTCGGCTTCTCGGGGGTATCGCGGAGCCGCTATTCGAACGTCTTTTCGGCATCGATCACGAGGCACTGGTGAGCGGGGGGCAGGCATTACTGGTTGAGCGAGGGCGTGAGGCGGAGGCGCTGTTCGGGACAGGGCTCGGCAGTACGGCCATTCACACGTTTCTCGAAACCCTGGATCGCGAGTCGCAGTCGCTTTTTGCTCCGCGGGCATCGAAACCTCTGATCAATGCCGGGATCAGCCGACTGAAGGAAATCGAGGCCCAGCAGCGAGACGTTTCGCTTACGGCAAGGCACTGGGACGACGCGCGAAAGGCGGTGAGAAGCGCAGCACGCCAGCTTGAGGAGATTGACAAACAACTGGCGGATGCCGAGAAGCGCCGGAGCGCCCTGGAGCGCATACGCCGGACGATGCCCGGCCTGGCCAGGCGGGTGCAGTTACAGGAGCAACTCGCAAACATCGGGGATGTTCCCACTCTTGACGAAAATTTTGGGTCGCGCAGGGAGGCCGCGATATCGAAACGGAGAATTGCCGCTGAAAGTCGTTCCAAAGCGCTGACACGGCTGGAGGGTTTGCGCCAGGATGCGTCCGGGCTCGAGGTGTCCGAGGATCTGCTGGCGGAAGTAGAGGCTATCGATGAGTTGCGTGAACGTCTTGGGGGTTACCGCAAGGCGGCCAGAGACAAGCCGGGCCTCGTCGCCAGACGGGAGACTTTGCTGGAACAGGCAAGGCAGCGGTTTGCAGATCTCCGACCTGACCTGTCCACGGAAGATCTTGAAAGTCTGAGGCCGCTACTTGCGAGGCGGCGGCGCACCACCGAGCTTGGAGGGCGACAGGAAGCGCTGGAGTCAGGCGTGAGGCAAGCCCGGAAAAATCGGGAAGATACTGAGGGGAAGCTGGCGGCCAGTCGGGAGGAACTTGGTCACCTGCCTGCCCCTATTGACTATGACGTGCTGCAGAAGGCGGTGGACGAGGCGCGACGAGCGGGGGATGTGGACGGCGCCATCGAAGAGACGACCGCAAACCTGGTTCGCCACCAGAAAACCTGCGAGGGCGAGCTGTCGGCACTCGGGCTGTGGGACGCCGGCGTGTCGGATCTGGTCACTGCCCCCTTGCCCGGCGAAGAGCCAATACGCAGATTCTCGGAGTCCTATCAAAAGATAGATGATGAAGTACGCCAACTGGAAAAGACACGTGAAGAGGCCGGGAAGGAAACACAGCAGATCGAGGTGTCCCTCAAGGCCCTGCGTCTGGCAGGCGCGGTGCCTACTGAGGCGGAACTGTTCGGAGCTCGCCAACATCGTGATCTCGGCTGGCGACTTCTTCGTCGGCACTGGATTGATGGAGAGGACGTAAAGTCGGAGTCCGAGCAATATGCGGAGGGAAGAGCCCTGCACGAAGCATTCGAGGAGGAAGTGATTACCTCCGACGAAATCTCGGATCGGCTTCGCCGAGAGTCCCAGCGAGTCCACGATCAGGCGTCGGGTCAGGCGAAGCTCGAGGATTGCCGGAAACGCGCAACTGAGGTCGCGGCCGCACTCGAGGCTATTGCACTCAGACGGCAGGAACTGGATCAGTCCTGGCAGGAAGTCTGGTCGCCGTGCGGTATTGCACCTTTCCCACCTCGCGAGATGGCGAACTGGTTGGATAAGGCTTTGCGTTTGCGGGAGAGGGCAGAGCGGGGTACCGATTTGCGCAACGGAGCCGATGACTTGAAACGGGTGCGGGATACTCAGCGCAGGAACCTCGCGAGTGCGCTTGCTGCCTGCGGAGAGCCTCAGGAGGAATCACCGCATATCGAGCAACTGAGAAAGATCCTTGATCATGCGGAGTCCCGATTGCGTGCCATCGAGAAAGTCGAAAGACGGCGGGTGACGCTGCAGCAGGAAATCGAGGAACTCGAGGAGTCGGTGCGACAGTTGGTTGGTAGGGCTGCGAGCGCAGAGGCGGAGTTGACCTCCTGGACATCAGAATGGGCAGCGCTCATGCTCGAGCTTGGCCGGGAGGAAAGATCGACGCCCGGTGAGGTTTCGGATTACCTCGAGGCCATTGCTGCCGCACTCAAGTTGAATGACGAGGCGAAAGAACTTCAGTTACGCATCGATGGTATTGACGAGGAAGCGCAGGCCTTTGAACGGGATGCAAAGAAACTGGTTGAAAGGCTCGCTCCCGAACTGAAGGTTCTACCCGCCAGCGACTCCGCCGTGCAGTTGAACGCCCGCCTTGGTACTCAGAGGCAAGCCAAAAGCCGTCTGGACGAACTCGACAAGCAGTCACGCCAGGCGGAGAGTGAGGTGCGCGAGACCGAGGCAACCATCGGTGCGGCGGACGAGGTATTGGAAGAACTCTGCCGGCAGGCGAACTGTAAGAGTCCAGATGAGTTGCAGGCTGTCGAGAAGCGATTCAACGAGCATATGCAACTGACACAACAGCTTCGGGAGGTCGAAAGCGAGCTGGTCGAGGGTGGGGACGGACTCGGCATCGGTGCCCTGCAAGACGAGGTAGACAAGGTTGATCGTGACTCGGTGGTGTCGGAGCTGAACACTCTCGTGCAGCAGATTGAACACGAACTTCGCCCAGCACGAGAAACACAGCTTGAAGTCAAGATTCGCGTCGAACGTGAATTTGAGGCCATGGCGGGTGGCAGCGAGGCCTCTGCGCTGGCGGAGGAGGCGCAGCAAACACTGGCCGAACTGCGAGGTCACGCCGACCGCTACGCGCGATTGAAACTCGCGTCACGGTTGTTGCGCGACGAGATCGAACGTTTCAGGCGCCAGCACCGCGACCCGATACTGACCCGGGCCAGTGCATTCTACAAAACTCTCACCTGCGGATCTCTGGTCGCTATTGAAACCGACTTCGACGAGTCCGACAAGCCGGTCCTTGTTGGTGTGAGGCCGAACGGCAGAAGGTTAAGAGTGGAAGCGATGAGCACAGGCACACGTGATCAACTGTATCTCGCGCTTCGATTGGCGACACTGGACCATTACGTCGACTCTTCGGAGCCACTGCCCTTTGTCGTCGACGATATTCTGATTCAGTTCGACGACTATCGAGCTAGAGCCACTCTCGGGGCACTTGCCAAATTCTCCTCCAGGACCCAGGTGATCCTGTTCACCCATCACCGACGGGTAGTAAATGAAGCGGTGGGGCTGGAAGGCGCGTCGGATCGGGTATACGTCCACGAACTCACCACCGCGCAGGATTGACCACGGAGTCGCGGGCGGGGCTGCGGGTGGGCATCCATCAGAAGTCGATCGTTATCGACGATACGGTCGCCGCGGTGGGCTCCCACAATCTTGATCCATGCTCCACCCATATCAACACTGAGGCGATGCTGTTCGTCCGTGACCGGCCGTTTGCCCAGGCGTTGCGCCGGAGCATCATGCAGGCCACCCGACCTGGAAACAGCTGGATCGTCGCCCGTCAGCAGCAGGTCCCGGTGCTCGG
>CAMYOI010000450.1:0-1851 GCA_947259955.1 uncultured Gammaproteobacteria bacterium | reverse complement strand
CGGGCCCTGCCGCTGTTCGATGTCTGGCCTTTCCGATACACCGGCAGCTTCGAACTCAGGAACAATGAATCGCCTTTGCTTCCAGGCGAGCCGGGCTTCTATGAAAGATACGAGGATGTCGGCCAGTTTCCCGGCGTCGAGTTGTCCCCGAAGGAGATCGCAACGCGACTGATCAGCGCCTTCGGCGGGTTGGCCGAACCCCACATGTGATTGTTCAGGAAGAAAACGCTGCTTAGGTAACCTGAAACACAAACACTTGTGATATCAGGGTGTCTTCCAGTGGTGCCGAGTTGTAGCGCGCAGAGGCGTCCACGAACTGCCACTGTTGCGCCTGCTCCAGCTGATGGCGCTTGTCGGTGAATGGGCCATCCAGGTAGGTGCGGGCTATTGAAAAAACAAGATACCCGCCGGGTTTCGTGACCCGGATCAACTCGTCCAGGCCATCCAGGGGCGCGTGGCCCTGGGTGAACACGCCGGAGCTCACGACCAGTGCAAAGGTATCGTCTTCGAAATCAAGTGCCTTGCCGAGAAACAGGTGTTTGAGTTCGATGTATTTCTTTTTCAGATCGGCCGTCTTCAACATTCCAGTGGATGCGTCCAGACCGATGATGTTTGGGTAACCCAGTGCGGTGAGGATTTCCCCCATGACCCCGGTCCCGGCACCGGCATCCAGAACCAGTTCTTCAGTGGGTGGTATGTGTCGCGCCACCATGCCGGTGACCATGGCGGGATGGGTATAGCCCACATTCCTCATGTGTTGCTCGTATTCCTGGGACCACTCGTTATATACCTCCGCAGTTTCCTGTGGATTCTTCGCGTGGTAGGCCCGGTGCAGCTTGTCCGTGCTGCTATGAGATTTGTCGTCGGGGTCATTCATGTTACGAATACCTGAATGGTGCTCGCTTCGTATCGCTTATTGTGTCTCCGGTCTGAGGTCACTTTTGCGCTACTATTTGCCCCTGGGATTTCAGGGGCATAGAGCTTGTATTTGTTATGGGATCACTTGACGAATTCGATATTATCATAAGGAAATGCACCGAATCGGACGTCGACCGCATCTACGAGATCATCAATAGTGCTGCCCTGGCCTACAAAGGCGTAATACCCGATGACCGATGGCATGACCCCTACATGTCGCGCGCCGAGCTTGGTCAGGAAATTCGAGATGATGTGGTTTTCTGGGGCGCTGTTGATGACCGCGTCTTGGTTGGTGTGATGGGGGTGCAGGATAAAAATGACGTTGCGTTGATTCGCCATGCTTACGTAAGAACCGATCGAAGGAACTCAGGGATAGGGTCGCGATTGCTCCGGTTTCTTGAATCTGCAATTGACAAACCTATCCTCGTCGGCACCTGGGCGGATGCAACATGGGCCATCGCTTTCTACCAGAAAAATGGGTACGACCTCGTTTCTGAACTCGAAAAAAATCGCTTGCTGCGTAAATACTGGACAATATCTGATCGACAAATCGAGACATCGGTCGTCCTGGCCCGAGGGCGGGGCTGATTTGTCGGGAGAGATTTCTGTTTTAAGATGGAATTGCATCGGACCCAGGTGAGTTAGGGGTATTCTGATCAATCGCGGCGGGGGCGCCGCTCCTACGCCCGTAGACACGGCCTTGCGTGAATTTAGTCGTTATCAAACGATCGTCAATTGATCAGAGGTTCCGTTGAAAGGGCATTGTGTAGATCGTTATTCTTTGCGTTTGCTTTTGGGGGCTTGGCATGCTCAGATCGAGGCGTCTTAGAAAATAACACTGGTTATGAAAGCCACCGGCAACATCAGGAAAATGCGCGCCAAACTGGGCGACGTGGTGCAATACACGTTGCCCTTGTACGACGTGCTGGAAGA
>CAMYOI010000449.1 GCA_947259955.1 uncultured Gammaproteobacteria bacterium | reverse complement strand
GCCTGGGCTTGGTCTTCACTCGGACCGTAGCACCGGCTACGCTCCTCGCTCCAGACCGGCGCTCAGCCAAACCTGTCCTGCGTCATCGCTCGGGATACTGGTGCAATATGCAGGCTAGGTATGAAACACGGAATGCGCCGACATACAGTTCACGTACAGAATTATTGAATTCTGCACTCTTGGCCAATGTCACGATGACGCGGACCGACCTGGACCAGCCAGAGCCGGGATAGGCGTTGCCGATACAGACTGTTTTTCAGTCAAAACCAAATAACCAGGCGTGGTAAGTGTTTAGCAGCTACCCGAGCTTATCAAGATCAACTTCGAGGGCATCCTTGCGCTTTGCGGGAAACGCACATTCTACTGCGCCTGCGTTGCATCGGCTCGACCTTGCGCGTTTTCCGCCTGCGGCTGCCCGTACTGGCCCCAGTGACTCAGCCAGCCCATGTAGGTCGCCGGGTTGACAAACGGCATATAGTTCGCCGGGTTGGCCGGCTGCATGTACATGGCTGGATTCATCATGTGCACGTAGGCGGCGGGATTCAACCAACCCATATAGGTCGCCGGATTGAGAAAGGTGCTGTACGAGGCCGGATTCATCCAGGCGAACCAGTTGTTTGGGCTCGCAAACTGCATCCAAAAATGCGGCTGCATGAATTGAGCGTAGGTGGCCGGATTCATCAGCGCGGTATGGACCCCCGTGTGGCTGTAAGGATTGACAAACGCCGCCCATCCCTCGGGGTGCGCCAGATTCAAATTCATCGGCGACATGCCGGCGGCCATCCACGCGGACGGATCGTACCAATTTTGGACTGGGCTGTGAGGTTGACCGCCTCCCATCCAGGCGGAAGGATCGAACGGATTGAATACCGGGGCGGATGCGCCTTCGGATTTTTGTGACTCCTGGCCCTGGGCTTGAGGTCCAGCCAGTATCAGCGCGAGCATGATGGGAATAATAATCTTAAACAAGGTTCATTACTCCTATGATCTGATAGGTCGGATGTGGATACTGAATAGTACCTAATAACGAGCACGACATGAACATATCGAACCGCTCAATTCAGATCATTGCATTTCCTCGTCAACGCCCTAACCTGGGAAAACTCTGATTAATTCAGTGTTTCGCCAACGCGCATTTAGAATATCTTCATTGCGAACGAAGTGAAGTAATCCAGTACGGTTGTCATACAAGCACTCCTAGATTGCCGCGTCGCTCCGCTCCTCGCAACGACTCAATTAAATTCAGTATTCAGTCATTGCGAACGCAGTGAAGCAATCCAGCCCTGTTATCATCCGAGGGCTTCTGGTCAGTATTTACCAATATTTTGTTGGCAGCCGGACAACCATCATTTCGGTTTTAGCGCGGCCGCGATTACCTGCCTCCGCTTCATACTGGGTTGTACCGTAAACCTGGCCTCGCAATGCGGACAAATCCGGTAGCGGCGGAATTGGGGTTGTGACGCCAACGGCTTCCCCGATATCTCGGCACCACCACTCGGGCATTTCGATGTCACCAATCAGGGGGGTTGATCGAACGTGAATACTACTCCGGAAGAAAGGGCATGAAGGATCGTAACAAAAATACGATTAACAGTGATAAACCCAACATCGCGTAAGAGTTATACCGATAATTTTCACTGTACCGATCTGCAACGAATACCCGAATATATAGCAATACAAGCGCACACAAAAGTGCGATGGGAACTTCGACCAAATGGCTCAGGCTTTGGTGACCGTAACCCGATGCCGTAACAGCTACCCACACTACAATGACCAAAATTGGAGACGCAATATCACTCCAAAAAAGCGCATTCTTACGTTTCGCGCGCGTGACAGCTACCGCTCCTAGAATCCCATAAATTAATAAACAGATTACCGTGAATACAATCATCAATAAATATAACAGGGTGCTGAGGGCTCCATTCGAGTTATGTTAGGCTACCATGGTGATACAAACAATTTGGAGTATGACTATGGCTAGTGCCCCACCCAAGATCCATATCGATTCGATTAAAAGGATGGCGGCGGGAAATGGACAGAATTTTTCTGCATCCATCGGAAGGGTCGGGGCTCAGCTGGGAATGACCAAAATCGGCTGTACGGTAGTCGACCTTCAACCAGGCGAACAAGCATGGCCGTATCATTTACATTACGGCCAGGAAGAACTCTTCTTTGTTCTTGAAGGAGAAGGTACGCTACGTTATGACGATGACGAGTACAAGCTGCGTGAAGGCGAGTTTTTCTTCGCGGGGACGGGTGCCGGCACCGCGCATCAGATAGTAAACAGCTCTGACGCCAAGCTGAGATATCTTGCGTTGAGCTCGACGGATGATCCTGAGGTGTGTTATTACCCGGATTCCAAGAAATACGGCGCGTATTGCTGGCGTGACGATGGTACAGGTGTGCGTTTCTTGGCACGCGATGACGCGGGTGTCGACTATTTCGACGGTGAACAGTGAGCGCTGACAACGCTTTGACCGGGACAGCCGCTGGACCAGCCGAGCATCGAAAGCACAACGCCGGATAGAGATGAGCCTGCGTTTTCCCGCCAACGATCTGAGAAGGTCAATACACATTTTAGGTTTGCCGAAAAGCATGGCGAAGATTCAGGCGATTTAAAAAGCCGGTTATCGTGTTCATCGCCGCAGACTATCTTACTCATTCATTAAAAGCCAAAGGATGATGGGTACCAACGCCGTTGCCCAGATCGTTGTTCTGTTGTTTGGAATCGCTGTGGTCGTGCTCTCGGTATGGGCGATGTTCGTCCCAGAACGGTTGCGATTGCTGGTTCGTGCCATCACATATCAAACATGGGGTTACTACGTCGCAGCGACAGTAAGGGTCTTGTTGGGTCTGGCGTTGATCTTTGCCGCACCGGGTTCTAGATTTCCCGTCGTGTTTCAGTTCGTGGGGTGGCTTACCATATTCGCTGCGGTTGGATTGCTGATTATTGGCCAGGATCGACTCAGAAAACTCGTAGAGTGGTTCGATCGACTTTCCAATACGATTTATCGCACATGGCTCGTAATTGCCTTAGTTTTTGGCTTGTTCCTGATCTACGGAGCCGCGTAGTCGTTTAAGCTTAGCCGTTAGGTGTTTATTGTTTTAGCACTTATTAGCATCGAAGCTGCGGATCGAAAAACGATCGATCCTAACTAACAGCCTGATCTTTGGATTTCGATCAGTTACACGTGCTTTATTTTTTGCACTTGTATTTCGCCTCGGATAGATATTCGAGAATTTAGATGGAAGAGGGGAGAGGGGTGCGGATGATCCCGATCTTGATGGTGAGAGCGTATATGAGAAGCTCAACGAAATTGAGTTCGAACGACCGCGGCATTGCGGATAGATGTTATCCGACCCGTGGCTATTTAAGGCAACTGAACCCGGACGACCGGCTTGTTGGGGTCTACTGCGTATCCCTTGGTCAGTCCCCGTGCAGCAAACGCTGTGCCTGCTCGCGCTGCTGCTGGTCCGGCGCTGGAAGGGCTTGGCCGCGGCGATGCCGTATGACCCTGACCAGCGAGACCATACCGATAAGCAGAATAATGAAAGGGCCGATCCACAACAACAGGGTGGTCAATTTAACCGGCGGGCGATACAGCACGAAGTCTCCATAGCGGTCGACCATGTAGCCGATGATCTCATCGTCGGGCGTCCCGCTCTTGATCATCCGGTAGGTCTTTTGCCGCAGGTCTTTGGCCAGATCGGCGTTGGAGTCCGACAGGTTCTGGTTCTGGCAGACCAGGCAGCGGAGTTCATCGATCAACGTGTTGTAACGCTGTTCCTGTGCCGCATTATCGAACTCCAGGACTT
>CAMYOI010000448.1 GCA_947259955.1 uncultured Gammaproteobacteria bacterium | reverse complement strand
TGGTGATCGCGCACCAGGCGCTGATCTACCCAGCTGAACTGCCGGGGGACCCGGCGCACCCGTGAAGGGAGCAACAGACGTTTTTGCATCACAACCTCCTTCGGCATACTGGCCGCCCGAGAGAATGTCCTGACCTAATTGTTGGAGCCTGCGGCCGGTTTTTGCGATGTCTTCTTGTAACGCCGTGTCCGTTAAGCTGGCAATAAGTCCAATCAGAACAAGGGGTTGTGCGGATAAGAGATCTTGTAACGCAATCTCCGTTAAAGTCGGTGTTTTCCATTTTGATTCAGTAGGTTGTGCCAATGAGTCTTCTTGTAACGCAATTTCGGTTTGTGGTCCGGTTCGCTTCCAGTAGCCCGGATGGGCAGCCCGCCAGGCTTGTACCCGCTGCACATTCGCAGAGCCCCGAAAGTAATCCTGGTTCTCCGCCTTGCCCAGCCAACGACGCTGACTGGCCGCTTTGCTCGCCTGGCGGCAAGCCGGCTTTGAGCAGTAGTGTTGATGGCGGAGGTTGCGTGGGTCAGGACGGAATAAATCCCGGCAATTCTTGCACTTACGCTTTCTCTGCTGCTTCATTGGTAGATCCTCGGCTCTACACCAATGATGGGGGATTCTCCCTTCCTTGATCGAAGTAAATAGCTGCAAGCCGCCTTCAGGAAGAAGACGGAACAAGAAGAAAAAGAGGATTGAAAATAGAAAGGACGGAAGAAAAAAGAAGAAGATTTTCTACATGTTTATTCCGCCGGTCTGGCTACACTTTCAGACCGCCGCTGACACAACCGCAAGAGCCAGCGTAGGGCCTACACTTGGGAAGGGTATAACCACGCTTTAGAGGCGATCGGTTGGCCCAAGCCGCGTATTCACATCGACCTGGACCCCTGTCGGAGGGCGGAGGCTTACTGAATGGCAAAACGAGGAGCCGGATGTTGGGAAAGCCGCTTGTCCGGTTCTGAGAGGGACTGGGGAGCAACCGATGTATGGCCGAGATATTGTGGCACCACCGGGAAACCAGGTGGCAACAGAGAATACAAACCTCTGCCTGCAGCATTGGGAGTCCCCAGTCTACTCGAAAATTGGTCACGTCCGGATCTGTGGGGAATGGGCTCATGATACACACCTCTCCATGTCTTTAAAAATTAAGGGTATTTTGTTTTGAGTCAGGGGTCAACGGACGGCTGGTGAGGGTTGATTTAGCTGCATGCTGCACCTGCTCTAGCGATAAAGCCTCTTTTTGAATCAACAACGGCGCACCAGTGCAGACCTGTTTAGCGGGCAGGATGCCGCGTTTAATGAGCTTTCTCACCTTGGAAACACTAACGCCCAACTCGCAACTGACCTCTTCGGGTGTCAGTTCACCGCGTTTTTCTCGTTCACCTTCCTTAAACACCGGGATGCGATGATCCTTGCGAAAAGAACAGACGCGTACCGGTGTCCAAGTCAATCCTGAAGCCGTCCTTTTTCCCAGTCGATTAAGACTCCCAACAATATGCTTGTCGGGCATAATACGCGCAAGTGCCGAAATGATCTCTTTGGTTTCAGAACAGGTGATATTGTTTGTCTCACCGCGCCGATTTTTAGCAAGTTCAATTTCCGTATGATCACCCCCTTGCCAATGAACTTTTAGTTTAATGTTTTTTTGATCTGGAGATGTTGGTTCGACATAGGCGACGATCTCCTTAATGACTATCCGAATAATTCTCTTCTTGATTTCCGGATTGCTGTCCGCGTGGTTCCAGACAAAAGGCAGATCATCAGCTAAAGACATAATGCCTTGACGGTCTTGTTCTGAGATTGTTGTGTTTTGTTTCTCAAGCAATGCGATCTTATTCTCCAATTGAAAGACCTTGCTTAATGCGTTATTCCAATCACGTTCCAACTCAGCGGCGACTAAACGATTTTCGGGGTCAATAAAATCATATTGCCGCTTCGCCCGAGACGCTTCATATCGTGCTTGTTCCAGGGCAAGCAAGTGTTGCTGGCGAATCTGTGATTGACTCCCGGAGATCCTCTCTGAGGCCTGTAGGGCGGCCTTCAGGCCCAGGCATGACAACACCTCAAAAACCGAATTGGATAATGCCTCGTCGATACGTTTGCCGCCAAAACTAATACAGGTTTTATTCTGTTTGCTTTCTTTTCCACGACAGGCATAAACACGCGCCTTACCTGTGCTTCCCTGATACCGTGTCATCAACTTCGAACCACAGTGCCCACAACGTAGGATACCGGACAAAAGCGCCTCTCCCCGGCCCACTGATCCGCTTACCACCGGGCGCTTCCTGTTGGCGTTCTGCGCGATAACCGCCATGTTATTCTGGTATTCATCCCATGAAATATACGCCTCGTGATGGTCGTGAATCAACACCATCCATTGGCTCTGTGGTAGGAGAGTACCCTTCTTGATATGTTTTCTACCTTCTCTAATTTCGACCACTCGTTTTGTCTTACCATAAGCATATGCGCCGGCATAGATAGGGTTTTTAAGCAGATTGCCCAGGACATTAACGCTCGGTAATTTCCATTCCAATCGGTTGCCATTTCTATAAGTTGCGATAGGCAGGTCGACTTGATTATCGATAAACCAACGGTGTACCTGTCTGATACTGGCAACTTCGCGAAACTTGCAAAAGACCAACTTAATCGCCTGTTGGACACGCCGATCCGGATCCATTCTCAAGGCGCCATCAGCACGTTTAACATAGCCTGCGCTAATCATCAGATATAACTCGCCACGCTTCGCCTTTTCTTGAATAGCCGCTTGTGACCGTTCACTTAGTATCCGAAGCTCCATTTCACTGAACTCACCCTTTAGCCCCAGCAAAAGACGGTCATTGGAAATGTGGGGATCATATACAGACTCCCGATCGATCAGCAATACACCCACTACGCCGCATAACTCCAGTAGCGTGTGCCATTCGCGCCCATTTCTTGCCAAGCGCGAAGCATCCACAGAAAATATGGCGCCGATGCTCGAAGAGCAAACATCTTGCTTTAACTGCTCAAACCCCAGGCGGTCAGTAGCGCCAGAGGCACTACGCCCCAAGTCTTGATCGATAATTTTAATTTGTGAAGTGGGCCAACCTAACTGCGCCGCCCGTTCACAGAGATTATACTGAACATGCTGGCTTTCGATATGATTCATTACCTGACTCGCCGTGCTCTGCCTGACATAGATATAGGCGTCACGAGAAAGGTGTATGTCTGCGATTTTGTCACTCATCGGTCTTATCCTCCAAGGGGTTATTCGTTTGCCTGTTCTTTTCCCACACCTGGACAATCAATTCAGCAAGTGCGGCTACAGCTTCATCCTGAGTTTGTTCTGGAAGTGAAACGCTTGGTTTCGACCACCCAAGGGGTAGGTTATGTTGTGGATGGGTTATTACTGCCATCAAAATCTCCTGTATCCGTGGTACCTTTAGGGTCGGAATAGGATAGTATTAATGGCTTGAGCAACGTACAGAGGCGCAAAAGCGCGCTGGTCGGGAGTACCGGGGATGAGACTGTCGAACAGCTCGCCGCGTCGTCTTCAGTCATCCACACAGGTAGAAATTGCCGGCGCGCGCCGGGCGCCATAACAATCAGGCAGGATTCGTCATTTTGAGTTCTATGGCCGATGACCTCAAGAGTCTGACCATAGAGTGGGTGATGGGGGTATTTTACCGTGACAGTCTTTTGCGAACTGTGGGCATTATGTGACTGTTTCCTGGGAACGGGGCGATGGTGACATCGCCTTGTTACCCGGTGGCGAAACAATGCATGCAAATTATGAAAGAAGGAATATTCCCTGAACCAACCGTCGACCATAAAACAATATGTTTCGAGTTTTT
>CAMYOI010000447.1 GCA_947259955.1 uncultured Gammaproteobacteria bacterium | reverse complement strand
CAGGTGATGTCGCCTTTTTCCGTGACTACCCGCCAGGCGCCGTTTGCTTCCTGCCTGACGTCCGTCACCCGGTTGTGCCGGATCACGGTTGCGCCGCGGTTCCGGGCGCCCTTGATCATGCCGAAAGTGGCGCCGGCAGGGTCGACATGACCGTCGTCCGGCGTGTGCAACCCCGCTTTAACACCGTCCAGATTGAAGAACGGGTGCAGTCGGTGAATCTCGTCGGGCTCGATGATTTCCATCGGCACCCCGAGACCGCGTCCGACGCTCAATATGTGGCGGATGAAATCGATTTCGTCGTCGAGGTACGCCACCCTGAGAGAACCACACCCATGCCAGCTCACGGACTGCCCCGTTTCCACCTCCAGGTTGCGATAGAACTCGACGCCGTATTTGTTGATCTGCGCGAGCCCCCAGTGGGCGAGGCCATGGGTGATCTGTCCCGCCGCGTGCCAGGTGGAGCCGGATGTCAACTCCGCTTTCTCGACCAGGACGCAGTCGCTCCAACCTTCCCGGCAAAGATGGTAGAGCAGGCTGGCCCCCATGACGCCGCCACCGATGATGACGACTTGCGCCTCAGATTGCATTTCGATCTACCGTTATCATCTGCTGCAGAGAGTAGAGTGTTTATGACCAAAACGAGTACATTTGTACTTATATTAAAACAAACAGTACAGTAGTATACAACCATGAAACGATTCGAACGAAGCCGGCATGCGTGAAGACAGTCAGACCCGTGTGCTGAAAAATTTGGCGGCAATGCTGCCGGACCTCAGCCCGCAGTTGAAAAAGGCCGCCGGTTACGTTCTGGAGCATCCCGAACGAGTTGCCCTGGGTACGGTAAGACAAACAGGCTCCGAGGCAGGTGTGCACCCGAATTCGCTGGTGCAGCTGGCGCGTCTGGCTGGATTCGATGGTTATCGGGGTTTCCGGGAAGCGTTTGCTCGTCATATCAAGGACGGCGCCAGGATGATCAGGGGTCGTGCCCGGGAGCTGCAGAAGTTTGGCACCGGCGGTGCACATGACCGCCTCTACAACGAGCTCGCCGCCAAGGCGATATCCAACGTGGAGACGATGTTTGCAGGCAACGACCCGGTCGCTTTGCGCAGGGCCGCCGATGCCATCGTGGCGGCTGAGCAGGCGTACATTCTAGGCGTTGGCGTAGGATATGCCTTGGCGCACAATTTTTGGTACGTTGCGCACATGGCGTTTCGCAATGTCATCCAGATTCCACGCCCCGGTCATCTGCCCATTGACGATTTGGCACGCGTGGGTCGCAACGACGTCCTGCTGGCGATAAACTTCTACCCGTATCGAACCGATGTTCTGGCAGCGACCGACCTGGCCCGCAGGCGGCGCGCCACACTGATCTCGGTAACCGATGATCGCGTCTCACCGGTTGCCCTCGCTTCGCAGCACGTGTTCGTCACACCGGTGGAATCGCCCCAGTTTTTTACGTCCTTGATTGGCGCGGCGGCCTTGCTGGAAACATTACTCAGTTTTGTCGTTGCGGACGCGGACAAGAAAGTGCTCAAACAGATAGAGACGTTCCACAAGATTCGTTACGACAGCGGGGTTTACTTCGAAAGCTGATGAAACGTGGATGCTCGGATCGAAAATACATTTGGCGTTGCCGATTTGAGAAACCGGTAGCGGTATGCGGAAATTGAATATACATTGTCATGGGTACCAGGCAGGTGGCAGTTATGAATGAAACGGCAGTGGCTGGGGGCGAGCCCGTGCGCGCGCTCGAACCCGAATACTACATCGACGATTCGAATTATGAACGAGAAAAACCCGGCATCTTCTATCGCTCGTGGATATGTATCGGCCATGGCTCACAGCTCTCGAAATCCGGCGATTTTTTCACTTTCCGGATCAGCGATCAGGATCTGTTCGCAATCCGGGACCACAATAACCGCGATCGAGTGTTCTTCAATGTATGCGCTCACCGCGCCCATCAGATCGTAAAGGATAGCGGCAACAAACGGTCGCTCGTGTGCCCATACCATGCCTGGACCTACGATCTCGACGGTCGCCTAAAGCGCTTTCCGAATCAACAGAATGCCGGACTCGATGTTTCGGGTATCCGTCTGAAGGAGGCCATGCTGGAGAAATTTTGCGGCTTCCTGTTCGTCAATCTGGATCCGGATGCGAAACCCATGTCGTGGTGGTTCCCGGATGTCGAGCAACAGCTGCGTGCCTACGTGCCGGACATCGACCTGTTGCAGCCCATGCGTTACGTGGACGTGGACGAGGCCTGCAACTGGAAAGTTTCCGTTGAAAACTACAATGAGTGCTATCACTGTCCTCTCAACCACCCGACATTTGCCAAGGGCGTGATCGACCCGGCGACGTACAACATCGAACCGAATGGTTACAGCCTGCGGCACACCACCGTGGCCGCCAACCGTGACAGGATGACCTACGAAATCGACCCGGACGCGAATGAACACGCCGCGGACTACAGTTCGTGGTACTTGTGGCCGACGACGTCTTTCCAGGTCTATCCGGGCAATGTACTCAACACCTATCACTGGACCCCGCTTGGTGTCGACAGGGTAAGGGTGTCACGCGGCTGGTTCACGCCGCGGGGGGAGTGGTCGGAGGTGATCGACCGGCTGGCGGACCAGGATCGCGACACCACCGTCGCCGAGGACATCCTGCTGGTGGAATCCGTTCAAAAAGGTCTTGGCAGTCTGGGCTACCGCACACCGGGGCCGCTCGTTCTCGATCCCGGTAGAGGCCTGAAAAGCGAACATTCCATCAAGTCCCTGCAGGACTGGACGCGGCAGGCTATGGCCACGACCGGCGGATGACATCGTCCGGATCTGCGACGACGTCTCGGAAAAGGCGGGCGCGAGATCCGGATGGCAGGTTAAAGTGAGCCGAATACGGTAACGCCCCTCGCGTCGGCGGAAGCGAACAGCGTCTGTCCGCGGGTTTGGTCCGCTATGGTCGAACCGGCTTCGTCAACCGCTATCAACCCGAACGTATAATCGAACTCCATCCCTTCACTGATGGTGTTCCTGACGGACTGCTCCAGCGTCTGTCCGTCCAGTCTGCGGGTGGTGATTCTCGCAGCCACGCCAAGGTTCACGATTTCCTCGCCCGCGCCGGTACAGGATATGGCAGCGGCGGTGCTGGCGTAGTTGCCGGCCACGGTCGCCGAATCGCTGACCCGACCCGGTATCTCGCCGCCGACGCCGCCGGTCGAGGTAGCCGCGAACATCCGGCCCTGTTCATCTAACGCTACCGCGCCAACGGTTCCGGTCAGGCCTTGCCTGCCTTCCAGGTGTTCAAGCCATCGGCGCTCGGTATACGGATTGTGGCTCCCGAATCCCCTGCCCCGTGCGTATTGTGTCGCGGGATACCCGGCCAGGACGGTGTTTTTTTCGGAGGCCAGCTCTGCGGCGACGAGGACAGGATTTTTGACGTACTGGATATTGATCACTCCGGAGAACCGGTTGTTCGTCCCGTCCATGAGGGAGGCACTCATGCGGATTTCACCGTCCGACTGAACCCTGGATCCGGTTCCCGCGTTGAACAATTCGCAATCCTCAAGAGCAGTAACCGCTGCCAACACCGCGGCGCGTGCCCCGTCGGTGATCAACGCCTCGTAGCCTCTGCCGACAATGTTGCGCAGAGCATCCTGGCAGTCCTGTTCGAAGCCGCTGATGTTTTCGAATTCCTTGATACCGCCGTGTATGATGATCGCGCTAGGCATGAAATCTCCTGTCCCGGTTCAGTTCGTTGTCACTATTTCGCTTAGATAATCAAGCACCTCGCGCCGGCGCTCGTGGATGAGCAGGGCGGTCAATTCGCCCG
>CAMYOI010000446.1 GCA_947259955.1 uncultured Gammaproteobacteria bacterium | reverse complement strand
TTTCAGGTCGGAGACAACGTCATTATCGTTCAACCGAGCACCCACGCCTGGTTGAACGCCGTGAACTATGGCGACACCGCTGGAGACCCGGGTTGGGCACCCGGCGAAATCGATCTACGGTTTAACCGTTACATCACTGAAATCCATTACGGCAGCGAGGGCGACGGCATCGTCATCGATGCGCCCGTATATGACCGTCTGGATCGAGATCTATCTCAATCTTATGTGCATAAATTTAACCGCAACAATATCAAGACCCATATCGGCATCTTGGATTTACAGGTAGATATCCAGGCGCTCAACGCAACGGATGAGAACCACGCTTGGAACGCTGTCGGCTTGATGCAAATAGAAGACGCCTGGGTGTCTGGAGTGGTCGCAAAAGGTTTCGTGCAGGCAGGTGTTTTCACCCGGAACGCGTCGCGGGTCTCGGTAGTCGACACTCGCGCCATCGAGCCCGCGGCATCGACTACGGCAGGCTCGAGGCGCTACAACTTCAACATCCAGCAGGGCTCCAATAATATCCTGTTCGAAAACTGTCAGGCGACCAATGCGCGGCACGCGTATATCTCGAACGGCACCAGTTCGGTCTCCGGCATCGTGTTTTACAACAGCACCGCACTGGGTGATTATCTCTCGAGCGAGGGGCATCGGCGCTGGAGCATTGGATTGTTGTTCGATGGTCTGACATTCACGCAACCCAATGACTCCGCCCTCGGAGCCAACAACCGTCGACTGGGGCTATACAACCGGGGTGATTTCGGAACCGGTCACGGTTGGTCTGCGGCGCATTCTGTGGCATGGAGAACGACAGTCCCCACCGATCAAAAAATCGTTGTCCAGAAGCCCCCGACCGCGCAAAACTACTGCATCGGTTGCACTGGAAACGTGCTTGGCAGCGGCCCCTTTGATCACCCCGCCGGTGTTATCGAGGGAGCCAATCAACCCGGTCTGGAACCGGTCTCGCTTTACGTTGCGCAGCTCCAAGACCGCGCCAATGGGGTGCCCCCCAGCGCACCGGCCAGGCTCTTGGCGACGCCGGGCAACAACCAGGTCGACCTGTCATGGATCGATGTTGCCCAGAACGAGACGGGGTATGCCCTGGAACGTTCCGATGATGGCGGTGTTACCTACTCAGAAATTACAACCCTGGGCGTAGACGCCACAGCGTATAGTGACACCACGGCGTCCGGGGCAGTCCGTTACCGTCTGCGCGCATACAACGGAAATGGAAACTCGGCGTACTCTAATCCTGCCAGCGCCACGATAACACCATCCGGTGCGAGGGCGCACTACGTTCGGATATATGCCGCCGTGAACAGAACGAAGTGGGGCACCGAAGTCAAGGAACTACGCGTATTCGACGCCAATCAGGTCAATCTGGCGCGGGATCGCCCGGTCACCGCCAGCTCGTCCCGAAAACACTATCCGCCGAATTACGCTGTGGACGGCGACACTGAGACGCGCTGGCGATCGAAATCCGGCGCACCGGCATGGGTATACGTGGACCTGGGATCTATACGCCCAATCAGTACCGTCGAGGTCGTTTGGCGCCATCATTACGCTAAGGTTTACGAGGTGCAGTTATCAGATGACGGCGTGACTTGGTCCACGGTCTTTGCAGAGCCCAATGGCGATGGAGGTACCGATAGCATCTCCATCGACTAATCCTTACTACGAAACCATAGGGCACGAGATGGCATCAACCGCCTCGGTGCCGAGGTCAATCACAGCCTGTGCATCTCATCCGATTTCTGAGTGGAGGGAGGGGTTAGAGTAAGTGGCTTTCTGAGCAATAGAGTTTGGCTTCTATGGATGCGTCAACATCTGCATCGGTTACATTTGTTTGCCCTTCACTTTCTGCCCCCTGCCTATGCGGTCGAGAATCATGGCGCAGAACAGGATTGCGAATCCGGCCAGAATTCCCTGCCCCACGTTGGCGTACTGCAGTGCTTCCAGGACATCCTCGCCAAGACCTTTGGCGCCGATCAACGACGCGACCACGGCCATCGCCAGGCTCAGCATGATGGTTTGATTGATCCCCGCCCGGATCGATGGTCCGGCCAAAGGCAGGTCTACCCGGGTCAACAGGTACCATTTGTTCGCGCCATAGGAGATGGCGGCTTCGCGCACGTTCTCTGGAACACCGCGCAAACCGAGCACCGTCAGACGCACGACCGGCGTGCCGCCAAGAATCATAGTCGTCACCACGGCGGCGAGATTCACCCGTCCGGTCAATCTCGTTGAACGCTGTGCTCAGGTCTTGCCGATTGGATTTACCGCTGAGGGACTGCCGACTTCTCTTCAGATCGTTTGCGCTCCACATCGTGAAGCCCTCGCCCTGCAAATCGGTTGGGCCTATGAAAATGCTACCGAATGGCACCAGTATTTTCCGAGGGGACTTGATTAAAACAAAGCTGAGTGGCCCATGCCAGCACATTTTCGATCTTGCTCTAGCCCGCATTTCTCACCAGGCGGCTTTAACTTCTTGCTAAGGGCTTACAGCACTGGGTTATTTGCTTTTGACTGAAAAACAGTCTGTATCGGCAACGCCTATGCTGTCGCGGTATGGGCCCTTTGTTTCGGCCCCCTGTTGTATCTGCTCCGTGACGTGCACCAGGATGCCCGATTCCGCCGCGATCGAATGCTTAGGAAATATTTACACTGTTTACGTGCATAAACAAATGGATGGCGGGATTTAACAGGTTGGGGTGCCTAAGCACCCCACCAAGTGATGTTCAGTATCGGTTTACTTCTATTGGATTTCGATCTTTTTGAACGTCGCTTCCTTGACTTTGGGTAAGTGCAAAGCCAGCACGCCGTCGACCATCTTGGCCGAGATGCCTTCTTTGTTTATTTTGCTCGACAGGTTAAAACTGCGCGTGTAATTGCCTACGTTGTATTCCGTATAGATTGGTTTCAAGTCCTCGTAATTTGAGAAGTCAATAGTGCCTGTGATCGTCAGTACACTTTTTTCTATGTGGATATCCACATGTTCCTTGCGAACGCCGGGCATATCCATGGTGACAAATAACGCATCAGCGGACTCGTGAATGTCAGTCTGAGGAACGAAGTATCGGCCGACTTCCGTTTTTTCGCCTGTCTCTTCGGATCGTTCTCTCTTCTCTTGAACCTGTAAGTCTTGCGGTGTCATGTCCTGCCTCCCGAGCACTAATTAATGGTGACCGATCGAGGCTTGTCAGCCTCGGCCCTGGGTAGATAAACGGCGAGAACCCCGTCCTGATACTCCGCACTGACGCCATCACTCTCGACGTCGATAGGTGCAGTCAATGTCCGATCGAAATTCCCGGAATCTCGCTCACGGCGATGGACACTAACGCTGTCATCGTACGAGATATCTTTCTTACCACTGATTCTGATCTGATTTCCTCTCACGTTGATGTCAATATCGCTTTTGTTTACACCCGGCAATTCGGCGACGATGACACAGTCGTCGCCCTTCGAAAAGATGTTGACAGCAGGAAAAGCACCGCTACCGGCTGTGCCTCGCCCAAACCCGTCGCTCGAGCGAGTCGAGTCAAGCGCTTGTTGAAAATCTCGGAGCGCGTTAAATGGATCGACGATTCTGTAAACCATGGGTTATACCTCCTATTGAATCCGGCATTTCATTTGCATTCAACTGCGGCTATGGGGCCGCCCGAATCGATTTCAACCTCCCATCGAAAAATAACGAGCGGGCCCGGGCACCTCTTGAACGTTCCATGGCCGGGCGGCGGCCGGTGTCGCCCGGAGCGGTACCATTACACCGGCAGGCGGCCGGTGTCGCCCGGAGCGGTACCATCACACCGGCAGGGACAGCACACAACGAACTGACAATCATTGCCTCGGCAACGGCGCCGACAACAGAGGTCAAGGGGTGGAAAACGCTATTCGTGCTATGATGCGCAATCAAAATCATACCAGGTGGATCGGCTGGATCACGTGCGCTGATCGGGGTTTGAGCAGGTACCCTGATCCGGATGGGGCCGCGGATCTTTCCAGGTGGCAAAAATAGTATAGGCCGTTAAGTTGAACATATCTCCGCTTGTAATAAACAAATACTCGAAGCTACACGAAGGCCCTCTGGTACTATTGATACTCGATGGAGTTGGAGTCGGCAGGAAGGATCGTTTCGACGCCGTACATACGGCACGAACACCGACTATCGACTACTTGACCGTCAGTGGGACCAGCTGTACGTTGAGAGCTCATGGTCACGCGGTAGGACTACCGTCAGACTCGGATCTGGGCGGATCCGAGGTGGGGCACAACATCATGGGGGCCGGGCGGGTACTTCCCCAGGGCGCGACTATCGTGGAAAGAGCGTTTGAAAGTGGGCGAATATGGTCGGGGGCCTGGGAAAAGCTGATCGATCGATTGAAGTCGACAAGAGGGGCTTTGCACCTGGTAGGCCTTCTGTCCGATGGTAACGTGCATTCCCATGAGTCTCATTTACACGCCCTGCTCAAACAATCCGATCAAGCGGGATTGTCGAATGTTTATGTTCATATATTACTTGACGGCCGAGACGTCCCGGATTATTCGGCCGAAATATACGTTGAACGACTGGAGCTGCTGCTTGCTGACATAAACAGCAAAACGAATCGCAACTATCGAATCGTGTCCGGTGGAGGTCGTATGACGACCACGATGGATAGGTATGGGGCGGATTGGCCCATGGTGGAAAAGGGTTGGAATGCAATGGTTCACGGAATTGGTGAACGATTTTCTTCGGCTGCCGAGGCGATAAATCATTTTCGACGAGAACAACCCGGTATAGGCGATCAATATCTGCCTTGCTTCGTCGTTGCAGAAGATGCAGATCCGCCAAAGGTGTCTGATGGAGACGGCGTCATACTTTTTAACTTCAGAGGCGACCGGGCCATAGAGTTATCTGAGGCTTTTTGCGAAAGAGATAGCTTCAAAAAATTCGATCGGGGGCGAGTTCCGGACGCTTTATTTCTAGGCATGATGCTGTATGACGGTGATCTTAATATCCCAAATGACTACCTTGTTTCACCCGAACCAGTAACTGGAGTAATTGGGGAGTATTTATCGGAAGCTGGAATTACGCAACTGGCTTGTGCTGAAACACAGAAATTCGGACACGTTACATATTTCTGGAACGGCAACAAATCGGGGAAATTCAATGATCAACTTGAAACGTACATCGAGATTCCATCAGACAATGTACCTTTCGATCAGAGACCATGGATGAAATCTGCCGAAACTGCCGACCTCGTCATAAACTCCATCGAACAATCGAAATACAAGTTCATTCGTTGCAACTTCGCCGGCGGGGACATGGTTGGACACACCGGAAATTTAGAAGCCACCGTAATCGCTCTTGAGGCAATTGACTTGTCGATAAATCGCATAATTAAACCCCTGAAAAAGGCGCAGGGCTGCCTTGTCGTTACCTCCGATCACGGCAATTCGGACGATATGGTCGAAAGGGATGAAACAGGAAAACCGCGGTTTTCTGACAGCGGGGAGCCCTACTGGCTGGCGAACAGCTCATTCTCTCAATCCCGTGCCTTTTATTATAAAGGACTATTCTGGAAGAACTTACGAGCTGAACACAGATGTGCACAATGCCGGACTTGGAAACGTGGCAACAACACTACTTGAAATACTAGGATACAACCCTCCGGAAACTTTTGAACGCAGCCTGATTCGCCGAAGCGCGATGAGCAAGGAGCGAGTGACGGTCGCTTGATATGCCAGATTAATCGCTCATAAAGATCATTGGATCATGACTGTTTCACCGAAAGCGTTTTTTCGATATTCGCCCGCGACACGCGATTACACTGCATGCTCCTTCATACGGAGCACGGCTGACTTTGCGTTTGTGAACTTATCCGTGCCGTCGGCGCTTGCCAGGATGATTAGGCATACTGCTAAGCTGCTCTGCGCTTGATACCTGGTAGACGTTGTAAATGCAGGGCGGCTCTTCATCGCTGTCGAGCCGAATATCGACAAGTTAGCGGTGCCGGCAGTTTCTTTATCGCTGTTGTAGCGGCCGCCATCGTGTTGGTTGTTTTGATTGAACCGGGTGGCCGTGGTTTTTGTGGTGCGGGATGCGCGCATTTGCAGCGACGACCATGGCCTTTAACGCATGCATTATGATCAGCTAAATCGGGGAGAAATTGACCGTGACAGTTAAGGTAGGAATCAATGGCTTCGGCCGCATGGGCCGGTTGGCGATTCGGGCCGGCTGGGGCCGAGAGGAGATGGTGGTCATCCAGGTGAACGAGATTGCAACGGATGCGGCCGGCTCGGCGCATTTACTCAAGTTCGACTCGGTTCATGGCAGCTGGCCGGTTGAGTGCGGGGCTGACGCTGGAACGATGATCGTCGGTGGAAAACGTATCGCCTACCACCATAATCCGACCATCTACGAGACCGACTGGTCCAGCTGTGACATCGTAATAGAAGCGACCGGCAGGCATCACAAAAAGCCCGAGAGCCTGCGGACTTATTTCGACCAGGGAGTCAAGAAAGTCATCGTTGCCGCACCGACCGAGGGT
>CAMYOI010000445.1 GCA_947259955.1 uncultured Gammaproteobacteria bacterium | reverse complement strand
CAGTTGCCGCCGGGAACTCCTCGCGCACGTTGTTGTGTTTGGTCGCCGTCATTTGCTCCGACTGATGCGTTCTTACATTGACTATTATCACGAGGACCGGTGCCACTTGGGTCTGGACAAGGACGCGCCACACGAACGAGCCGCGGCGCCTCGACCATCATCCACGGTAAAAGTTGTGGCTCTGTCGCGAGTGGGCGGATTACATCACCGCTACGAATGGCGCAAGGCTGCCTGAGACGGCGCTTGCTTATAGGGCTATATCCTCGCGGATAAGTAATGACGAGCAACAGGCAAGTGCTCGTATAACCCGGCGCACGGTCCGCGTGGACACGTTGCACTTCGCCGCCACCGTCATCACGCTGGGCCAACAGACTCCATCGTCATCCGCCGCGTCGGCCAGCGCCATCAGCACCAGCTTCGGCACCGGCTTGAGCTGCTGGTGCCAGGCCCAGTTCATGGCCGCGATGCTCACGCCCGACGCGCCCTCCCCGCCTGTTTGGTCGGTCGGCCACGGGGCTTGACCAGTTGCCCCCGCACGGGTCCAGTCCCCGCTGTGGTGAACTGCGCCAGCCAGTCATGCACGGCTTCACAGGACCAAAGCCGGTTACGGCAACCGGGGGGCTGAATGCGCGGCGGCAGTGGTTGACCGGCACTGAGCTTGTTACGCAGCCGGCCCAGTGAGATGCCCAGCAAGCCGGCGACCTCTTTATCGGTGTAATATCTTCCACCTTTCGGTGAATGCGCCATCATCAAGCCGTCTCTCCTGGAAAAATGCTTTGTTCATTTCGTAAGCGCAATGAGACACGTTGTGTCACGTAAACACCATGGAAAATCCTTTCAAGCTAGTGTCGCGGTTCTTCTGGCAACGATTGTCCGGCTCGATCATTCAACATACACATCTACGCAGGTCTCAATAGTGAGGCGGCCCATCTTGACGATTGATGGCATTTTTGGTCAAATTATGGAATCGTTATTTCCATTTTTGGATTGATAATGGAACTCATAGGTCGATTTTTCGAGGTTCCACAGCAAAGTTGCTTCCTGTTCGGTCCACGCGGCACAGGGAAATCCACTTGGTTACGGGACCGCTTGCCCGGTGCACTCTACCTGGACCTTTTGGTGCCGGACCTTTATCGGTCGCTGACTGCCAGGCCGGAACGCTTGCGAGAGTTGCTCGGCGGCTCACCGCATGCCGATACCGTTGTGATCGATGAAGTGCAGCGGGCACCGGAACTGCTCACGGTAGTCCACGCCGTGATGGAGGAGCCTGCGCCGCCTCGGTTTGTGCTGACGGGTTCCAGTGCGCGGAAGCTGCGTCGTGGTGGCATTGATCTTCTGGCCGGGCGGGCGATCCAGCGAACCCTGCATCCATTCATGGCAGCGGAGTTACCGAGTTTCGATCTAACGTTGGCGCTGAAGATCGGCCTGCTGCCTCTGGCGGTCAGCGCACCGGATCCACAGGAGGTTCTAAATGCGTATGCGAATCTGTACGTCGACGAGGAAGTTCGGGCCGAAGGATTAACGCGTAATGTTGGCAACTTCAGCCGCTTTCTGGAGGCCGTGAGTTTTTCGCATGCCTCCCAGATCAATCTTGCGGCAGTTGCCCGGGACTGTGCGGTGGAACGTAAGACCGTTACCGGTTACGTTGAGATATTGGAAGATCTCTTGCTGGCGTGCCGGTTACCGGTTTTTCGTAAGCGGGCCCGGCGAAAAACTGTGATCCATGAGAAATTCTATTTCTTTGACGCTGGCGTGTTTCGATCCATCCGACCGAAGGGCCCCTTGGATCGTCGAGAAGAGATAGATGGTGCGGCGTTTGAAGGATTAGTTGCGCAGCACCTGCGGGCTTGGATTGCCTACTCACGAGAAAAGTATGAGTTGTACTTCTGGCGGACCCAGGCAGGCAGTGAAGTTGACTTTGTTGTCTATGGTGAGCATGGTTTCTGGGCCATCGAAGTCAAAAACGCGGCCCAGGTCGATCGCAAGGAGTTGCGCAGTCTGAAAAGCTTCAGAGATGACTATCCGGAGGCTGAAGCACTTCTGCTGTACCGGGGTAATGAGCGATTGCGCATAGACGATGTCTGGTGTCTTCCGGCCGAGGAGTTTATGAAAAATTTGGAGCCAGGCAGAAAACTGACTGAATGGCTAACTTGATGGATGCGAACAAGGGTGCGTACCTGGATTTGTCACAATTTTGTCACAGCAGCAACGTAATTCAAGGTGATCGAGGGTACTGTCAAGTTGAGCGTGATTTGGCAATAATGACCGAATGAAAAAGAATATTAACTATCGCGGTTTCCGTTATCCACCTGAAATTATCGGCTACGCGGTTTGGCTGTACCACCGATTCACACTTAGTTTCCGTGACATCGAGGATCTACTAGCGCATCGCGGAGTTGTTGTTTCTTACGAAGCCATCCGATTGTGGTGTATGCGATTCGGTCCGAGTTACGCCCAACGGCTGCGCAAGAAATCTCACCGATTCGGGGATAATTGGTATTTGGATGAGATATCGACGGTCACCATTCAAGGAACCCGAATGTAACTGTGGCGAGCGGTCGATCAAGATGGTGATCTGATTGATGTTTTGGTGCAGAAGCGTAAGGACAAGCGTGCTGCCAAGCGATTCTTTCATAAGATGCTCAGACACCAGGGCATGACACCCAATCGGATAACAACGGACAAATTACGGAGCTACGGCGCCGCGAAAAGGGAAGTAATGCCATCAGTTATTCACTGTCAGGATCGTTATGCGAACAATCGAGCCGAGGTGTCGCACCAACCAACAAGACAACAAGAACGCCAAATGCGGCGTTTCAAATCAATGAAGCAAGCGCAGCGATTTCTATCGGTGCACGGAGTCGTAAACAATCTATTTCGGTTCGGTCGCCATCTGATGCAAGCCTGTCATTATCGGATGTTTCGGGCCAAGGCGATAAGGGAGTGGCAACAGGTGACGTGCGTCTACTCCACATGAAAAGGCATTCGAGTCGGGTATTCGCTTGATCGTCCCCCAGTAATTTGACAGAACCTCACCCAATCCAGTATTACAAAATGATACACATAAATTAGAATATTTAGTGTATATTTGAGACTCGAAAAATAGGAAGAAACGATGAGATCTGAAACCTCGCGCACTAATATCGTGATGGACAAGAAGCTGGTTGAGGCTGGACTCAAGGCCACTGGCCTGAAAACACGCCGCGAGTTGGTGGACTATGCCCTACGCGAATTGTTGCGTCATAAGCAGCAGAAGAAGTTGTTGGCACTCAAAGGGACCGTCAAGTGGCACGGTAATCTGGAAGAATTGCGCACAGGGCGCGGTATGTGATTTTTGTCGATACCAGTATCTGGATTGACTTCTTCGCTGGTCGCGATGTGCCCCACGTTGCCATCCTGGAGCAGCTCATTATCAAAGAGGAGGACCTGGCTTTGTGTGGCATTGTCCTTACTGAGATTCTGCAAGGCATCGCCGACGACCGGACCTTCCGAAAAGTCCGACAGTATTTAAAGCCACTGATCATGTTACCCATGCCAGAGACCGTGTTTATTAAGGCGGCTGATATCTACCGCAAGCTGCGCAAGCAGGGTATCACCATCCGCAAGACCAACGATTGTATTATCGCGGCCACGGTGCTGGAACATCAGTGTCAGTTGTTACACAACGACAAGGATTTCAAGCCAATAACGGAACATTTCTCTTTGGAAACCATACGCAGCTGACCATTAGCCTAACTATAGAAACATTATTGCCAATATATTCGGACGGAAACCATGGCGCTTGCAAGGAAGCTGACAGCGAACCGGATCCGCCGGTAGACCGGATCGTGTCG
>CAMYOI010000444.1 GCA_947259955.1 uncultured Gammaproteobacteria bacterium | reverse complement strand
GACCTCCAGTGGCACTACTTTATCGGTCTTATGTCCACTTTCCGATTTGTGATAAACATTCCCTTATCCTGGGATTCAATTATGCCATTCAATGGGTTATTGCGCCAGGCAAAGCTTGGTGAAGGGGGAAGTCATGTAGAAGGATAGATATGACGGAAACCTTCTGAGCGACCCAGCAGGTGAGAGTCCTGACCCGGCAAAGGTTGGCTACCAGCCGGAACCGAGTGTTGCGTGGATCGGGGGTGACCCCGGCTGCGAAGCGTACACAGGGTGCATGCAGGCCGCGTGATAGAGCCTCGAGAGTGAAATTGGTGCGGAGCCGACGTCGTTAACTTAGCGGAAGGCAGCATTGCTTGCATTGTAAAGGCCTGATGTGAGTGATCCGCCGGGGTCGAAGAGCGGGGCATGTATGCAAGGGTCGTCCAGGAACCTGGGAGGCCTCGTTTTCTCCACTATGGTTAGGCGGTGCGGGCATCGCGATAGAAAAGGTCCAGGTCCTCGGGAGTAGTGTCGGCCCGGGGGAGCGAATCGGGCACAAACGGTGGTACCGCCGAGCGAAGGCAACGAAGCGAGGTGGGAAGGAAGGCGAGGAATCGGAGTTCACTGATAGTACCGACGAGATCGGGGAACCCGCCCCAGGGGACCCGAGGTAGGGAAGCGGTGGACCGGGTTATGGGGCTTCTTGAGGGACAGGTGATGCGGACATTGGGCCGGGAGATCATCTCAACGAGACAAGGGAAGCTAGCGGAACTGGCTCAGATTGAGCCGAAGTTGGTAATGACGACGTTAGCGCATCACATCGATGAGGTGTGGTTGCGCGAAGCGTACCGGCGCACGCGCAAAGACGGCGCGGTGGGAGTGGACGGTGTAACGGCGGAGCAGTACGAGGCCGAACTGGAGTCGAATCTTTCGAGTATGCTCGATCGGTTCAAATCTGGCCGGTATCGTGCGCCGTCGGTACGTCGTGTACACATTCCGAAGCCGGGGACGAAGAAGACGCGGCCTATAGGCATACCGACGCTGGAGGACAAGGTATTGCAGCGGGCGGTGCTGATGGTGTTGGAGCCGGTCTATGAGCAGGATTTTCTGGACTGTTCGTACGGATTCCGGCCGGGGCGTAGTGCCCACCAGGCGCTGGATACGCTGTGGCGGGGGCTGATGGAGATGGGCGGTGGATGGATTATCGACCTTGACATCGAGAGTTTCTTCGACGAAGTCAACTGGAGTCATCTTCGGGGTTTTCTGGACCGACGGGTGCGTGACGGTGTGATCCGGCGCGCGATTGGGAAGTGGTTGAATGCTGGGGTCATGGAGGAGGGAGTAGTTTACCATCCGGAGCGGGGGACGCCTCAGGGCGGAGTGATTTCCCCGATGCTCAGTAATCTCTACCTGCATGAAGTGCTCGATGTGTGGTTTGAGCACGAGGTCAAGCCGCGGCTGAGGGGGCGGGCGTTTGAGGCCCGTTTTGCCGATGATGCGGCGTTGGTCTTTGAGCGGGAAGAGGATGCGAGGCGGGTGCTGGCGGTACTGGCGAAGCGATTTGCGAAGTACGGTCTGCGTCTGCATCCGGAGAAGACCCGATTGGTGGACTTTCGTAGTCCGCCACGGACAGGTTGGGGCGGTTCGCAACGCGAGCGCAGCTTCGATCTTTTAGGGTTCACTCACTTTTGGGGACGCTCCAGGAAGGGGCGTTGGGTAGTGCAACGCAAGACGGCGAAGGACCGCTTCACCCGGGCGCTACGGGCAGTCGGTGGTTGGTGCCGAGCGCATCGACACTGGCCTGTGCCGGCGCAGTGCCTGGCGTTGAGTCGCAAGCTCCAGGGCCACTATGCCTACTACGGGATCACGGGCAACGCGCGAGCGCTCGCCCGTTTTCTCTACGAGGTTCGGCGGTTGTGGCGCAAGTGGCTTAGTCGCCGCTCCTGGCATGCCCGGATGACGTGGGAAAAGTTTGTCCGTTTGACTGCGTGCTACCCACTCCCCCCGCCGCGTGTGGTTCACAGTGTTTTTCGTCGCGCAACTACACCATAGCCCGAGGAGCCGGATGCCCGAATCGGGCACGTCCGGATCTGTAGGAGCCGCGGGTGGGCAACTGCCCGCGGCGACCTAGCACCATATATCTCTTTTGGGAGGGGGGCAAAGATGGGACAAAGAATTCATGTCCATTGTCCCACCTATATTTTCGGTAATTGATTCAGCACCATTTCAGCTTTAACTGGCCTGAAATGGCGTTCGTTCAACCCCTCCGGATTCTGTAGATAAATCTCTGTCGTCCTCTGGTCGGTGTGCGTCATCAGGGCGCGAATGTATTCATCTTCATACCCCAACTTTCGATACACCCTGGCGCCTAACGATCTGATCTCGTGAAACGTGGGGCGCTGGCGGGTACTGACAACTTAACGGCGGTCAATAGATAATCAAGGGATGAATATATACAAACGCCATAGATTTCCCTCTGAAATCATAAGTTATGCAGTTTGGCTGTACTACCGATTCAACCTTAGCCATCGAGATATAGAAGATTTGCTAGCAGAAAGAGGAATTATTGCCAGCTATGAATCAATTCGCCGGTGGTGTATCAAGTTCGGGGCCAAATACGCCACACGATTGAAGCGTAAGCATCACGGTTATGGAGATACTTTTTATATCGACGAGGTGTTCGTGAAGATTGACGGCAAGCAGCACTATTTGTGGCGAGCGGTTGATCAGGATGGTGAAGTCGTCGATGTGTTTCTCCAAAGACGCAGAGATGGGAATGCTGCCAAGAAGTTCTTTAAACGATTATTGAAGATGCATCGTAACGAGCCAAGGAAGATCGTGACGGATAAATTGAGAAGCTACGGTGTCGCACATCGAGAACTCATTCCAGACACCATTCATGATACAGCACAGTACGCCAACAACCGAGCAGAACTATCGCATCAACCAACCCGAGTCAGAGAGCGAGGGATGCGACGATTTAAATCAGCGCGCCAGGCTCAGCGGGTCTTGAGTGCCCACGCAGCCGTGTTCAATCTATTCAATCTTGGCCGCAATTTAGTTTCTGCTGAGCACTATAGATTCCTTAGGCGAGATGCGTTAATCCGATGGTCAAAGGCAGTGGCCTGATACTCGATGGTGAATTAATCGGGCATGCAGAAGTTAAGTTGTCAGTACCCGCCAGGGACAGGCTGTATGCAGCGGCGAAGGAACGCGTAACCTAAAGTTGCCGTTCGTTCAAGTTCTACGAGCATAAGAGCGAGTAGAAACTAAACAGCTAGATTTGCAGTTCACTGCTGGTTCTTGCCAGCCACTTGGCGGGCTGAGCACGTTGATTTGCATAAATAAAGTGACTCACTCGATACTGTCAGCTACGCTACGTCAGTTGCTACTCGCGACTGGAGCTTATAGCCAGGGCATAACTTCTGATAAAGAAACTCTGGTGCGAAATCCGCGCCGTTTGGCCAGACGATGGTATCTAGTTCTTTGTTCACCGAAAACTTCGCAAACATCCCCTTGTCCTTTAAAGGTTCGAACATTTCTCCCCAGAGTTCACTTTCGAGGTCAATTTCTCCTTCTATGCCATCTTCAAATCTTAACCAGACTCGGTAGTCACTCTGGTATTTTGCTTCTCGTAATCTTGGTAACATGGTGTTACTCCAGTGGGGCGATGCGTTTTAAGGCTTTTCTCTCTCTGGCCAAATTCCAGTCTTCGTTAAGCTCGGGTATATGATATTCACGCCATTCCTGAACTAAACCCATAACGCGGGGAGGTAATCGGCCAGCCACCACCTCGCCTGTATGAATTGCTATGACGGCTTCAAAGTCTCCGTACCTCGAGTGGAAGTGGGGAGGTGTATGATCGTTGTAATACATTGCAATAATTATTC
>CAMYOI010000443.1 GCA_947259955.1 uncultured Gammaproteobacteria bacterium | reverse complement strand
ATGGGGCACAGATACAATTGCTCCCGCCAACTGCCAATAATTGAACTTGTATGGATGGATGATCTGCTACCCTGAAAACTCACTGGTTAACTCAAATTCCAATGAACCGCCCCGGGAATTCCGGAGACTGTCTCGTGTGAGTCGGGCTACGATGACCGTCTATTCTATTTGAGCGTCTGCACCCCTGCGAAGACGATATATGCCAAACTGTAAAATACCCACAAAACAAAACCACCTACATGGATGGTGTTCCGACTCATGAACGGGCGTATGCAAATCCACCCGCACCCGTATAAATAATCCGGATAGAACAGTCCCCCGAGCCGCACTGACTACACGATAACTTTTCAATCAGCGTAGGGATTTCCATGTCTTCATTGATGCGAGGAATCGGCGCGTCATGCTGGCAGTCGGCGCAGAAGCCGACGATTGTGAACTTCACGGGATCGAAGTCGGAGAGAGTGTTGGGCGTGGCTACCATGTCAGTTTTTGTAGCACATCGGAGTCATTTGGTTGGAATTCCGCCGCTTCCGAGAATTGCTAAGCGGACATTGGGACAATCTATCTGAACTACCGAATTTGCCGAAAAGCCATGTTTCATCGCTTTTCGTGGGTTCAATCCATTGATGTTCTCCCCAAATCAAGAGTCATCTGATTTTCCCGATGTTCAAGCTGAGGAATCAGTTGTGCAATTTGCTCAGCTATATAGCGGTGTGTTCCCTTTCGCCAATAAAACTCTTCTGCTTTCTGGAAATTGATCGGCGAATTCATTCTACGATCTTGATTTCCGGATGTATCAGTGTTCCATCTTTCTTGTAGGTTCTAATAGTATCTGCATCGACCATTTCAATATAGGCACAGTAGTTCTCTTCTGGCCACTTTGGATAGGTAAAGCAAAACCTGTCTTTTTTAATCTTCCAGCTACCTTTATATGGATCACCTTTCCAAGTCCCCTCAATTTTTCCCTTTGGTTTTCCTTTTTTGTGAGGCTGGTAGTATTCGGTCCATATGCTTTTACCATCTTTGACGCTAACCGCAGATACTTTGTGGCCCACTAATTTCTCCATCATCTCTTCTTCGGTCAGGTATGTTTGGCCATACGTCGGCATGGAAACGATGTACAATGCAAACATCGATATGAGTATTTTCAACTTAGCCTCCTATTTCATTGCTAAATTCATCGATTACTGCACATAGAGTTTTCTTATTATTCTTTCGCTCCTGGCTGTAGACCAGTTTAATATAACAGCGTTACTGGCTGCTATGGGCAACTTGCTGACCCATAGGGATCGGGTTGCGACAGGCTGCTGTGGGTCGTTCCGAAACAGTGATGGTGCGGCGCAACAAACCGTTCAAATCCTCGGGAGGAAGGTCTCCTTCACGCCCTGAGTCATTCAGTCAAGTGATTTGTTGAGTAACCAGATTGGAACCCCGTTGTTGAAGGTCAGCGTTTGCCCGAAACGGGCATACCCAATTTGACTGTAGCTTGCTGAAACAGTGAGGAACTACTTTTCGGTAATCTCGACATTAAAGTCCGCTTTCGCGGGACGAGCTTTACGACCAAGCTCAGCGGCGCGGACCGAATGCCGGGGGAAGTGGCCCGCGCTTAACCGCGCCCGCTGCAGCGCCTCGTTAGGGGGCGGGATCACCAAGCCTATCTCCGAAAAATCTCTCAAGAGTCTCGGAGGCTTTACGTCTTGCCTCTGGTGTAACATGGACAGCAACTGTCGCCAGAGCGGCTACCAGTACTCCTAAGTCGTCCGCATAACCAACGACCGGTATGAGATCAGGGATTGCATCAGCGGGAAATATGAAGTAACCGAGCGCGACAGTAATAGTGGTCTTGGCCCAAGCAGGTACATCGGGTTCAGACAACGTGTAATAGAGAATTAGAGCATGTTCGACTACCTCACGTCCCGCCTCCAATATTCCTGCTGCTGGAAGCCGTCCGGCAGCGCATTCGCCTCAAGCACTACGGTCACCGAACTGAGAAATCCTACGTTCACTGGATCCGGCTGTTCGTGCTTTTCCACAACCGGCGCACCCCGATCCATAAACTTGTCGCTGGTTTCGCCAAGAATTTGCGGCATTTGTTCACCGTTACTTTTCTTACTTTTCATAATTTCGGTTACTACAGCCAGACGCATCAAGATTTCCATATCATCCAAAGTTTAGGTATCGATATTGTGAAGGGACTGAAGTCGTTCCCTGACTTCAGCAATGATTTCCTTTTGCTCGGCTGTGAGAAATTCAAGTTCTGACGTGTCTGGGGGCATGTGCGAATAATAGTTTGTATTACGGATGATTTCTTTACCAAAATAGGTGAAGACACAATCAAGGAGGCTCGTTACACTGCATGCATGAAACAGAACGACCATCGCTACGCTGGCAATCCTCCAGATCATATAGTTGCCCGACGGACCGACCGGTTAAAGAACGGTGAATACTCCGGCTCCTTACAGGAAATGGAACAAGCTTACCTGGAGTCCAAGGGCTACGACAACTGGTCAGACTATTTTTTATATCTCGGCTTCGGTGAACACTCCAACGAACAGAAACGAAAGTTCTGGGCGTTTTTCTCGAAAACTTATCCTGTGCGATCGACTCTGATGCAACAAGTGGTGCATTATTTCACGCCGACCCAATTTGGGTTTTGGTACATCCAGAGGTATCTAGGGATGAAGGGTAGGATTGCGGCGTGAACTGGACGGTATTGTTATCTTGACGATGCACCGTTATTTTTTGTTGGCTCTGCTTTACGCAAGTACGCTTTTGTGCGTACAAGTTGCCAATGCTGAAGTTTACAAATGGGTTGACGAACGAGGACAAGTTCATTACACCGATCAACCTGTAGGAATTACGGGTATCACAAGTGCGGTTGACCTCCCGATAAATACCTACGCCGCACCGCAAATCTTAGATTCGACATACAGGAGTTCAGGGGTCGTTATGTATAGCGCCAGTTGGTGCACGGTGTGCAGGAAAGCCGGAAAGTATTTCCGGCAAATAGGCATTACATTTACCGAGTACGACATCGAAAGAAGTGTGAAGGGAAGGCGTGAATATAATAAATTGGGAGCGCGAGGCGTTCCTGTAATTCTGGTTGGCGATAAACGATTGAACGGCTTTACGGAAGAAGCATTTAATAAACTCTATTACGAAAAGTGAAAGAATGATCTGACCTATTTACCATGAGAATTTTTTGATTTACGTTGGCAAAAAGCGCACACATTCCACGAGAGAGGAACGAAACGATCCGCCAAGAATTATTGAAGTTGCTTGACGGGAACGCAGTCTCAATTGGGACAATATCTAAGGAGCTGGGTGAGTCTGAAAAGGATCTTTACGGCCATCTGTCCCAACTCAACGAAACGAAACGACTACGCATCATTCCCGCAGAATGTTTGAAGTGTGGTTACAATTACAAGCATCGCAAGAAGATCAAAAAACCATCAAAATGCCCAGTATGCAAAAGTACTCACATCAAGCAACCGGAATACACCTCAAGGAACTAAAATCGCATCGACGGGATTGCTTGCAGGACGGCGGCGTTGGCTGTGGCAGCAGTGTGATAGGCGACCACAAAACAATCTCACTATTATGCCGAAGTATCGTGATGGATAGTTTAGGTCGAAACATTACCCATTGTAGAAGTTCAGAACCGACCTGACAGTTACCTATTATGAGGAGGTGACTGCACTTGTCGCCACCGGGCTATTTTCTGCATCTGATGATGCATCTAGGGCAGGTACGGTATCGCGGCGAGGGAAAGGATAACGTTGACAGTGCAGTCAGAGGAATAGGGCGTACGCAAAGGCTTCTTTGGCTGGGCTATGGGGCCGGATCCATGGCCGGCCTAATGGCGATCGGCCATGCAACTGGAACCGTTTCAAGCGCCGGCGGCGATGCCGGATAAATCACAGCGGGGCCCGTCCTGATCGCTTTAGCCAACATGGCAGGCGGTTTGGCAGCCGGGTGGCTTGCAGATAGGGTACAACTTGCCATTCTTCTGAAGCTGCTGCCCTTGTTGAGCACCGGTGGCTTGATCTTTCCGGTCGCTATCAACGGGGCGTTGCCATGGTGATGGGCGCAATAGTGGTTGTGGGCGCCGTGTCTGATCGGTTCGGGCCACGTGCCTCGGCAAGAATTTACGGCCGTGTTTTCACCGCATGGGGTTTGGCCGGTCTGGTCGGTCCTTGGGGTGCGGGGGCTTTGTTCGATATGTTCGGGAATTATAGCCTCGCTACGGCGTTGGCGAGCGCTATTAGCCCGGTCTCTTTAGCCTATATTTCTTCTTTGCACTTGGGCCAAAGGTGTTCAGCGAACCGTATCGGGAGACGCTGAAGGGGTAATTGAGAAGATTGGTTTCGACTAAGATATCGAGATAGTGGAGCTGTAGAGGGGATACCGGAAATAAAAAATTCTTCGGGTGGTCAGAGGCGAGCCGAGTAGGGCGCCCAGTGAGATCATGAGGATCGTCAAGAGTATATCGGCGAGGGGATTTTTCGATCGATTTCCAGAGGGAAGCGGCAGCATTTTTGGGGCGGAAAATTGTGGACTCAAGGCTATTTTGTCGATTCGATTGGCAATGTTAATAAAGAAACGATACGGGAATATGTTCAAAATCAACCTATATCTGGATATTGTCTCCAAGACTGCCATAGATACACGTACACAATTACTACACTGATAATCGGCACGATCATACCAAATGCGAACGCAGAAGCCCGCGATTTAGTCAATGGAAATGCTATGACAAAGTTTGCGGCGAACGTTACGAGTACAACAACCGGAAAGGCGATCATCGCACCTATAGCCCGAAAACCAATCGACGTACCATCAGCCGTAGCCAGTACCAAAAAATAGCAAACTGCCAAGGCACAAATGGGCAAAACCACTGAGAATATCCATCGCTCTTTGCGACTTAGTGATTGATCCCCACCGTTCGACAGATGTTCAGTCAACAGTTTCCAGTCCGAAGGTAATTAAAGGGAGTTCTTTATACGTCAGGTTATACCATTCGTCGCCATATTCGGGACAATGCCTGCGTCCCCAGGGCTGGAGTAACCAAGCCAATGGCCCTCCCATGTAGTCATAAGAGGTATAGCTGGATATAACTTCTTCATTGTCTATCCGATAAAACTCCCTTGTAGTGCTATTTACCCCGAATTCTTCGCCATACCTCATTCGAAGACCATATTCGCTTTCTAAAGATGCAACCTGTTGTTCAACACGAGTACCGTTCCCATCAAAATTTACTCTTATATAAGGCAGATCTTTAGAACGATTATTTTTACCCTCGACAAACGCCAATCTGCCCGATTTAAGCAGCTCTTCTGTTTTTTTGTGTATCCAGACATAGTATGCATCAACATAATACTTATCCGCTGCCGCTAGTTTGCCTATTAACGGCTCGCCATGAGTCCTGCACAACTCGCCAAACTTTCTCAACCCGGGTAGATAACTTACGACTAAAATAACCACAAGAATTAGCAAAGATACGAATAACGCTCCTTTAGTGCTACCCCTATACGTCTTGAATAATGGTTTGGTGACAAAGAAATACAATACGACAATGACCGGAATGTTGAGTAAAAATCCAGCTAGAACAACAAAAAAGCCAAAACTCAGAATCAAACTATCCATATTTATATTTGGTAAGGGTGATTAACCGCGTAAAAGATTTTACGCTGAGCCCAAAGTATAAACAGCATAAACCACATTCCATCTTATAGAACATTATGAACGAGAGGGGATACGATTCTAACGTGAGTCACCGTTCGGCCGAGTCCTGACCAAGCGCCGGATCTGATAACAAATTCCTTCCCTTGCAGCAATTGTGGTTATTGCCACATACGCAAACCACGTTGTTGTGGAAAACTTCAAGCCACGTGGTGCGTTGTCCACGTTACTGCTAGTCGGCTGTATTCTTTGGATGATGCCGTTTCGAATAACGACTATCGAGGTAGAGATCATGAATATAACGAAAAACCCCACCAGAGCTGTACTATCTTTGCTCCTCCTGGTCCCGGTTTGGGGCTTTGCTGATTCAGTTCCAGATGACACATTTCGAAAGGTGGCGGAAGAATTCGAGGTGCCCGCGGTTGTCCTGTACGCTGTCGCTTGTGTTGAATCCGCGAAACACAGTACGACTGAAGCCAATAAACCTTGGCCTTGGACCCTCACTATTGCCGGTGAGCGCAGGCACTATCCGACCAGGGAAGCTGCCCAGGCAGACCTCGATAACGTCTTGGAGCTTGGAATTTCCAACATCGGTGTGGGGCTGATGCAGATCAACTGGCGTCGTTATCATGGCCTTTTAGGCGATCCTTCGCGAGCGCTGGACCCTGTGTACAACCTTCGTATTGGTGCCAGTATCCTGCGTGATCAGTGGAACCGGGAAGATGATCTTTGGCTTGCCATCGGCCAATATCACTCAATGTCTCCAGCTGATGGAGGCGCTTTCAAGTATCATGTCGGCGCTGAGGTGGTTCGATTGCTTAGCCAGCAGACACGATTTGATGCCCCCAACGGCTAATCTTTGGGTGGGTAAAACGGAGTCGAGCTGGGTCTGAGTATGGACTGCGGGCGGTACTTGTGACGCTAGGCTGCAGTAGTCGGGTAGGTGTTGAGACAGATCGAACAAACGAACGCGAAATGCTGAATGCGGTGACGATATTGTTTGTTGCTATTTTGTTTAATGTCAATGCCGGATCACACAATCCGGTGGTGAAATCAGAATTCTGGAATACGTTTATTCTCAAAATCCGGCAAAGCGTTTCATGATGCGACTTTGGGCTCCGTGGGTGCGCTGGGCTTATGGCGCCTCCTTCGACCGCAACACAGAGCAATACGTCTCTCGGGCCAGACTCCACATTACGGATTTCCGCTTTCTCTTCCAAGACAACATCAAGCTGCTGATATTGAGGCATTCTTAATAATTATCCTGTGTAGCTTCTCGATCAACTAGTCTCAACAGGCAATCAATCCTTCGGCAGCTGGTATTACTCAGAATCCGTGGCGGACTCCTACTCCCAAGTACCGGCTTCCGCGGGCGCGATCATATTGGCACAATAAAACTCGATCGCCGCCGTTGCCCGGCTATCGTGTAGTTACCTAGATCATCTGATCGTATGCCGAGTGGCGCGTTATCGTTTGGATTTGTCGCTGCAGCTCTCGTGGTCCTGCCGATACCCGGGCCTGGTGTTTTGTATGTCGTGCCGCATAGTGTAGGTCAGGGGAATCGCGCTGGCTTGGCGTCGGCACTCGGACTATCGGCTGATGGTCTTGTGCACGTAGCTGCGGCGGCTGCTGGGCTCTCAGCTATTCTGCTCACGTCGGCGACAGCCGTCGGCATCGTTCAGGCATTGGGTTACGGATACTCGATCTATCTGGTCGGGCTCATTTATGTTGCGTTAGCTACCATAACTGATAGCGCCTACGCTTTTCTGGCTGGTGGCTCACGGCATTGGCACAGCGGGCGAGTGATGCAGGGACCGCTGCCACGGTATTTGAGCGGGAGTCTCTATTTAGGTTTAGGGGTGAACGCAGTGCTCACCGAACGGTCGCAATGAGTGCGGAAGATCAGCATACCGTTAGGCGGAGCCGATCCTGACCGGGTCCGGTAGATCGATTTTTGATGATAGCTGGATAAGCTCGGCCCGAGGTCTGTCCGTTGCCATGCCTATTGCGGAGGTAGATTGTACTGGCAATACCAGTCTCTTCAGCAGAGGATCTCGGTCCTATAACAAGCCACAACGGGCCTTGAGCTTTACTGTACGTGACCAGAATATATGATGGGAAATCCGCTGTTTTTGAGCGAATTATTTGATGGTGCTCGTGCCAAGCCATTGAAGTATCACACTTTGCAATTTATTTAAGGGGCGGGCAGGCAGTTCTCGTACTTTTTCGCAGGCGAAGGAAATCAATCGGTTGGCGACGGCCCATCAAATATTTCTCGGTTCGTGTGGCATCCG
>CAMYOI010000442.1 GCA_947259955.1 uncultured Gammaproteobacteria bacterium | reverse complement strand
GACTTTCATGAACCTGCGCTTTTGGCTGTAGTGCTGGTCACGCTATCCCTCTGTATATTCGATATATACGCCACGTTGACGTTGTTGCAAAAAGGGGGCGTTGAAATCAATCCCGTAATGCGACAGCTCATCAACTACGATATGTGGTGGTTCTATGTATTCAAGTACACCATAACTGCAGCGGGCTTATCCGTGTTACTCAGCTGTAAGAACTTCCGCCTGTACCAGAATATTAAAGCCTTACACGTCCTGTACGGCGCGGTGACGATCTACGTTATTCTCGCCGTTTACCAGGTCAAACTGCTCTACGATTTGGTTTAAGAAACGTCGCCCATAGCTATTCAGGATAGCACTGCTATCTTTTTTTCTTAGGGCTTTCGAAAGTCTTTGGCCAATCGGTTCCACCTTGCTAATTTTGGCGCATCCCGCCCTTGGCCAGATATTCGGCCTTATTCAAACAGAAGCGGGGTCCGTAATTCTTGACCTTGGTATTTTTGCAACGTATTGTGCTGTTTCGGGCTGGTCCGATACGGGGTCATAGAGATAATCAATAGAACAGTCGTTGATCGCCGATCCGGTGTGGACAGGCGGCAGGAATACGACATTTCGTATTTTGAGCGCGGCGGCGCTGAGCGACGCGAAGTTTCCGATAGGCGCAAAATGCCTGAACGGCGAAGGGATTGGGCGCGAATCACGCAATGGAGCAGCGCGTCAGTGCGCTCGCGACGGTAGTTTATATTGCGATGCAAATGGTGGCCTGGGGGTGAAAATTAGCATCCTAGAATCATGTTTGACCAAGCGCTGCGAGCGTTTTCGTTTATCCCAGAATTCTCTAATGTCACTCCTGCGGATTTGCGTGGTTTTTATTTACGCATCCGCTGTTCAAGCGGATACCTCCCAGCCACCAGCCATAGTCGCGCAAGGCTTTGATATCTCACAAACCCGAGAGGGTATCTTGGGGAGTTTTTCGAGACTCAGGATACGAGTTGAGGCACCCGAGGGAATTCGGGAACTTCGCGTAAAAGAACGTTCATACGAAGTCGACTTAGCTACGACGTTGGAGCTATCCAATCTTCAATTGTTCGGCCTCGATAAGAGGGCTAGGCGTTATCGCGATTTAACTCTGAATTTCCAGAACTATCTTAATAGCAAGATTGAAAACGAAGGAAAATATACGTTCGAAATCACGGTTACGGATAACAAAGAACGTACTGTAACGACAATGTTAAACGTTGTGGCAAGCAGAACTGTGCCAGAAGATTCCGCAGAGATTGAGACATTCAGACTTATGCGAATTGGCGCTGGTCCGGTGCAGGGATCACCAGATTTTGGCGTTACTTGGAAAACGATTGAGAGTTCTCGAGTCGTTATAAGAATCGGAAGAATAAAAGGTGGGGCTACAATGCTAGGAAAGGTAACAGAGTCTGATTATGAGGGGGTCAAAACCAAAAAAATGCTACAGCATAGGGTGCAGAACACCGAACCCGTTGAATCAATAGATTTGGCGACGGTCAACAACGCGGCATCTGGAGAGGTAATGGCGGTCGTCTTTCAAGACCGGAAATACCTTATCAGGGTACGGGAGAGTAAAATCGCACACTCTGATCTCGGCACCATTGTCACTTTGCTTGGTGATTATAAGTACTGACGAAAGCACATATCCATGCCCCAACTCCAAAAACTACACCATCTAGAGCATAAGAACGTTGAGTGACTACATTAAAGGCAGTATTTCGAAAGGTGCACAATCGGAATCAACGACTGAAGACACATTGACTGGGCAGAGCACAAAATCTGGCAACTCGGGCCATGCTGAACTGCGACACGGTGCATGGATCCAAACCGCCCGGTCCAAGCTGAAAGTGAACCGGTTTAAAAGTCCACTTTTTGCATTCCTGATAGTTTTCGTATTGCTTTTCGCCGGGTCTGCTTACTTGTTCGAAAGTATAGATATCATAGACAGGCAAGTTTATGCGATAAAAGTGATCGTGATGAGCATGTTTGCTATAACGCTGGGTTTCCTTCTCTCCGTCTGGTGGTCTCTTTCGGCTAAGTCTGAAGAAAAGATCCGAGAAGCTGAAAGAATTGATATTGAGTACCGGGAGCTATTGATGAGCTTTTCGGACAGCCTGTTCGATATCATTAACGCGCTCAATACCCTGGCATCGAAGCCGCCGCGCCCTTTTGTTATTGCAACGGAGTTCCTTTTGGGTGAGTACGTACATCTTCTACAGAGTCGGCTTCAGCGTTATGGCGATTACATCGCCGGGCTTGATCTAGACGCCACTGCTTTCTTAGATGAGAAAATACGGATTTTCGAGGGAATTCGCGAACGTGCGAGCCTGTCCATAAGGGGTATGCCAAAGGAACTGGAAACCCTGTTCATTGGGAGTTTGAACCTTGACATCCACAAACTCACTGACCCGTCTGCGCAACACCAAAGTAACCTGCGGACAAAGCTAAGCGAATTGGCCAACCAACAGCATGCAGGCAGCAAAGAAGGCGACCAAGCCAGAAAATCGTAATTACGTTACATTTGCCGGCTGTTTGTTCACTTGGGAAAATTCATATTCTGTCTGTATAACTTCGCAGGTAGGCTAGGAGCCTTGTGGAATGGTACGGATGAGGTTATTGCGAAGGACAGGCATGCTCGATTGGATCGTGACTGGGCTGCGGCGCTCGATCGATCACGGTCGATGGAGTAGCAAAGTCATCCCCCACACGGACGCTGAAAGAAACACCGCCAGGTGAAGCCTGGCCCACCATTTGTAGCGCTGTATCAGATCGACGGGATCGCGATTCGAGAGAAGAAACGGACGTCCGTCTTCCGGCGCGCGCATCACCTGGATGCCGGGATCGAGTCGCATCTCGCAGAGCTGGGTATCCACTTCGTCCTCTGCGGCCACCACCACTCTGTGCCATTCCTGCAGATCGATTTCACCGTCTTGGTTGCTGTCGAACCGCTGCACCAGAGTGGCGCGGTCCTGCTTCCACTCGCGCAGCAACGCGCCCACGTCCGCTTTACGGTCGAGGGTACCATCGGCTGCGCGCAGAGTGCGCAAATCACCGATGGCATAGAGCCGATCACGCGGTAACAGGTACTCCACCTTGTAGTGCGTGGAGCCTTCATGCCAACGCGTATTGTGCGCCGATAATACTTCGGCGTGTTCTGGATCGATGACACACTCGCCGGTCCCATCCTCGACGGAAAATGTGTCGTGGCTGCGGGAGTAGCGGGTATGCGAGCGGGTCTTTCCAAATCCGCTCTCCCGCTCGAGAATGGTCGCCCGGTACCAGACACAGGGTGGTGCTTTGCCGTAATAGAGCAACTCCGCATCTGGGACTGCCTGGCAGGTACCGACGAGTTCCACGTAGCCCTGGGGAGCGCTGCGCAGTACCGCCGTCGGCGTGTCGGCGATGACGCGGTAGCGTTTGATCGCCCCGAGCCATGCCAGCAGTCCCCCGAGGGAGAGAATTATAATACCCGCCAGACGCAGGTGCGTAGTCTGGTGGGTATAACCGTAGATGATACAGATGGTGCCTATGATCAGGTAGATGGCCGATACCAGAGCGCGAATACGGCCGCCGCTGAAATGGAAACTGATGTCGGCACTGCTGAAGTGGACGAGGTCCAGAAACATGCGCTCGAAGGATCAGATCAGGTCCGGAACAGTTTGTCCACGTCGACGTCGGCAACCTCAGATTGCTCGAACTCGAGCAGCTGGAACGGTTTAAAACTAAGCAAGCGTGCGACCATGACGTCCGGGAATTCCTCGATGCCGATGTTGTTGAGATTGACCGATTCGTTGTAAAACTCGCGCCGGTCGGCAATTGAGTTCTCCAGCCCGGTGATGCGTCCCTGCACATGCTGAAA
>CAMYOI010000441.1 GCA_947259955.1 uncultured Gammaproteobacteria bacterium | reverse complement strand
CCCGTTCCGGTCGCAAGTTTCGATCTTGTCGCTCTGCAGAAGCAATAGTCGCAAATAAATTACAATGGTCTTCGATGCATGGTTTGACTTGGGTCTTTTACAGTCTCATCACAGAAGCGGTGGAATATGCCCTCACTTACCGACCTGTTTTTGTAAGTGTAGTGATCGCCTATGTATGCGACATGATAACAACGGCGTCAGCACACAATGGTCAGGTACGATTGGTGTGAGAATGTATTTTTTGTGGAGAACCAGCAATGAAATCGAATAATCAAAGAACTGTCAGTCACGCTATTGTAGTGGTATGTGCTGCCTTACTGTTCTCGGCGCCCACATTTGCTCAGTCTCTTCTCGGACATAAGTACGAGTTCGAGGCGGCGCCCATTCGGGAAGGGGAGAAAGCGGTGATACCCCTCGACACGAGTGATCCCAGTTACAACATTTGGCGTCAACTCCGCGACCTTAGCAAGGACCCGGTACGTGAGCCGGGTATCATCAACATCCAAAAATATGATTTCGGTTTAAGCTACAATTCGATGCCGACGTTTTTCCATATGCCGGTCGCCATGTCACCAGCCGATCTAAAAGCGAGCAAGGTTGACATCGCCATCATGGGCGCTGTCACCGACATGGGTTCGGGCATGCGAGGAGCCGCGCATGGTCCTAATGCGGTGCGCAATTCGAACGTCTACGGCGGCTACGGTGCTCGGCAGCCGCACCTGCACACTATGGTCGATCCGCTCACGGATCTAGTGGTTGCCGACTTTGGCAACGCGCCTATCGATATCATGAGCACCGAACGCAGTATGCAGCCGATCCGCGAGTTCGTGAGAAGCGCGGCGGAAGTGGAGATCAACCCCGGTGAGCACGTGATTCCGATCATCGTGGGAGGCGATCATTCGCTCATGTACCCGGACGTGGCGGCACTCACCGACGTTTATGGCAAAGGCAATGTCGGTGTTATCCATTTCGATGCCCACTACGACGCCGGAAAGTACATGATGGGACACCTGATCAGCCACGGTATGCCGGTGTATCGCCTGATCGAGGAAGGGCTTGTGCCGGGGAAGAACTTCATACAGGTCGCCCTGCGTGGTTATTATCCGGACGAGGAGAGCTTCAAATGGATGCGGGAACAGGGCTTTCGATACCACACCATGGCCGAGATCGAGGAGCGGGGTTTTCAGGCGGTTATGGAAGATGTGATCAATGAAGCCCAGGACGGTCCTGAATACTTATTTGTCTCCTTTGATATCGACACACTCGATCCTTCTTTTGTGCCAGGGACGGGGACGCCAGAACCGGGTGGTCTCACGCCACGCGAAGCCTTTCCAATCGTGCGCCGGCTTTGTGCGGAATCCAATGTTGTCGGGTTCGAACTGGTCGAATTGGCCCCTATGCTTGATCCAACTTACGTCTCGGCATTGAACGCGAATCGATTGATCAAGGAATGTATGACAGGTATCGCTATGCGCAAGCAAGGTCTTACCGAACCTCATTATCTGAGCCCCCTGACCAAGACCCATGGACAGAATTAAGCCTCATAGCAAGAGCCGAGCGAAAAGTTTTCGATATTACGCCCGGGGATTCTCTGAAACTGATCTGATCCAAGTGTGCGTCGTGGCTTAGCATATATGTAAACGAAGGCAGGAACTTCTGATTTTCGCCGACCCTACTGTACGCCTTCACCCAGCGAATGTCTCTTGTGGGAAAATTGCTGACCCATAGGGATCAGGTGTTGTTTCTCTCCTTAGATTGCAATTCACCAGCATGAATGGGGAGCATTATTTCACCGGGGAACGGGTGTCGCTTATGAACGTAGCTTTCCGCCCGGAACCCGCATAGCCCGCTGGTACTGCCGGCGGGGTCATTGCACGTTCAGTCTGTTGCCGGACTTTTTGTCGGCGCGGTTGCCGGGAACCCTGGCCGAGATGGAAGCGGTGGTTGGTCGGGTCGAGCAGGCCGGGAGTCTGGAGGCAGCGTGTTTGGAACAGCGTGTTCAGATCGAGTTACCGGGTTACGAGGACCCAAACTCGTTCTTCCGTGCGTTCCATTCATGGACAGGTGCCACGCCCGATTCAATTCGTTCTCATCCGGTGCACTGATATAGAAGTTGGTCGATGTTTCCTGTATTGATAGGGCGCTCGAATCTGGAAATTGGCACGTCTTTCTAGTCTTTTAGCTCTGCTTGCCAGTGATGCAAGCCGTACTCGTCGCGATAGTGTCAACCTCAGGTGTTGAACATGAAGAAGTTATTGATCATTTTTTTGGCTGTGGGCGTGCTGGTGGGAGGTTATTATTCGGTCCGCCTTTACCCGCTCTTGACGTCAGACAATGCGGGCGCCGACATAGTAGTTCTCTTACACGGGCTCGGTCGCGGTAAAATTTCGACTTTGCTACTGGAGAGTGCCCTGACCAAGGCGGGATTCGACGTTCACAGCGTTGATTATCCGTCCACCGACCATGCGCCGGATGCGCTAATTGAGATCGTGAGCGAAAGAATCAACCATTGCTGCAGTAATGGTCCTGAAACTGTTCACTTCGTTGGACACTCTTTAGGTGGCCTGCTGATTCGAGCTCATCTAGGACGATATAAGCCAAAGAATCTCGGTCGTGTCGTTCTACTCGGCACTCCCAACAAAGGCAGTGAGCTCGCTAACGCAGATGGTTACGAGTCTATTTCGAATACTTGGCTCGACCTGGCGGGGCCAACGGCCAAGGCCCTACATACGGGGCCGAATAGTTTTCCTGCGAGCCTTCCCGCCCCGCACTACCCGGTGGGTGTGATTGCCGGGACAAAAGATAATCCAGTGTCAAACAGGTGGCTGCCGCTTCCGAACGACGGCATGGTCAGCGTCGAAAGCACGAAACTGGAAGGGATGATAGATTTCATCGCCTTCGACGTCAGTCACTGGGAACTGCGCAACAAACCGGCCGTCGCCCCACAGGTGATTGAGTTCCTCACGCATGGAAGGTTCGATCACTCGCAGCACTAGTAGTTATTGGAAGTGTGTCTGTCATTTTTCTTCCGTTTATGGCCGTAAGCGCCAGTACAATTTCGTTGAAATTTGATACAAACACCCAAATTTCAACAGACTGCAACGGGATCCATTACTGCCGGTGAGAATTGGCGCGGTGGAAAATACAATTTACTGCGATGCACAGGCGGCGACCGGACAACAGCGGGCAGTCGATGATTTGGAATATCAAGATATTTTCGCCCGCTTTATACTCAGTATAGTCCCCGTTGGTTAGAACGAAAGAACCGATGCCGGCTGGTACGCTGCAACATACGGCTATCGGTCAGGTCGCGAGAATGAACGCATCGCAGTGGTAAGACGGTGAGTCAGCCAGGAGTCACAAAACTGTGATCACCTTGGTGATCATCTGTAAGATCAGGAATTCATGGTGGGTACATGCGAAGCATTATCGATGTGTACGCCGTTTCAAATGGCTTTGGCGGGGGCGGTTGCTTGACAAACCATTCGCCGATTACAGCGGACTCAACGCTTTTTTCTGTCGGTGGGAAAGGGTCATGGTGTACATTGGACGTTTAAGGAAAGGGATCAGAGATGATGGACCGTGATCGTAGGAGAATCAAATGCACGAATCACTCAACGGTGATCTGACAATAAAGGTATGTGTTGATACTGCTTCTATACCTTGGGCTCCGAGCCCAAGTCGCACTTTATGGCGAAAGCGAATTCATCTCGTCGGCCCACCGGAGTCTGGCCAGGTCACTTCAGTCGTTCGTTACGAACCGGGTTCCACGTTCCCAGCCCACGATCATCCCGACGGCGAGGAAATCCTCGTTCTCGAAGGCGTCTTCTCAGACGAACGCGGGGACTGGCCCGCAGGTACCTATCTGTTGAATCCC
>CAMYOI010000440.1 GCA_947259955.1 uncultured Gammaproteobacteria bacterium | reverse complement strand
GCCAGCGCAGATTCCAAACTCTTGTTGCAATAGATTCCCACCCTGTCTCCGCGTTCGACGCCTTGGTCTACCAGTGCGTTGGCGAGCTGATTTGCGCCGTGCCTCAGCCCCGCGTAGTCCAGACTTTCGCTTTGACATCGAAACGCAACGGACTCAGGGTGCTTGTCGGCAGAGAAATCTGCGCTTTGAGACAGGTGATATTGCACTGCGTTTTCGGAGATAGGATCGTTGCGTGCTAAAACCCGGTCACACTAGATTAAATCGCGTGAACGTTATGTGACCATGTCGCTCCAGGCTACGCCTGGATGCGCCTACAGGCCCAGCATGCCGGCTATGATGTTACGCTGAATATCGGAAGTGCCCGAATATATGACCCCACCAAACGCGTCCCTGAGATCTCGCTCCACTTCGAACTCGGACAGGTAACCCTGCGAGCCGTGAATGCGCATGGCGTCAATACTGTTCTGTACGAAAGACTCGCCAATGTGAAGTTTTGCCATGCCGGCTTCCATACCCGCAGGTAATCCCTGCTCTTTCATCCATGCAACCTTGTACAGCATCAACCGTGAAGTCTCCAGACGAAGCCTCATCTCGGCAATTCGGTTGGAAACTGACTGGAACTTGCCGATGGCTTTTCCAAACTGCTCCCTCCTCCGGGCATACTCGACGCAATCGTCGAGTTGCCGCGACATCGCACCCACATGACTGGCAAACACGAATCCTCGTTCCCAATCCATGGAATGATTGAACAGACTCACACCAACGCCCTCCGGCCCAAGCCGGTTTTTCTCCGGCACAAAACAGTCCTTTAGAACGATGTCGCCCAGCGGGTTGGTGCGCAGTCCCATTTTAGACCTCGGGGGCGTCGATTCGAATCCATCGAAACTGCTTTCTACCAGAAATGCCGAGATACCCCACTGGCCCAACTCGGGTTTGGTATTGGCAAACACCAGTGCAAGACCGGCTATGGGCGCCAGCCCGGCGTAACTCTTGTGCCCGTTGAGCACGTAGCCGCCCTTGACGCGCCTGGCCTGCGTTTTGAGGCTGAACGCGTCCGACCCGCTGCCCGTTTCCGTCATGGCGTGCGCGGCAACGAGTTCCCCGGAGCACAAGCGGGGCAGATAACGCTTTTTTTGCTCTTCACTGCCAAAACTCTGCAGCGGCTCGTGTATGCTCCATATCTGGCCATTCAGGCCGAGCGTTAGGGCATTGTCCCTGCATCCATATCCGATGCCTTCAAGGTTGTGAATGGTTGTGACTACATCCAGCCCCTGTCCACCGTACTTTTCGGGCATGCACCAGCCAAGCACGCCGAATCTCGCGCACAGTGTCCAAAGTGCCGGGTCGAATTCACTGGCCGCATCGCGATCCGCGATATCATGGTTTAGATTCTCCTGTGCAAATTCAACACATTCAGCGTATGAATTCTCTTGATCTTCGGTCCAACTAAATTCCATCCCATTCAACCCAGGCCAAACGCCCTCTGAAAAAACCATATACTTGCCACAACGACGAGTAACATGGAACCCCCCTTGAGAAATACCGGCACGTATAGCGGGTTGGACCGGCACTTGAACAATATGGGATACACCAAGGCAACTATAACGATCTGTCCCAGTTCGATGCCGATATTGAACAGGAGAACCATTTTCACCAGATCCACCATTCGAAATGGAAGATTCCCCAGAACCGAGGCGAATCCGAGCCCGTGAAACAATCCCAGAAACAGGATAATCCAGAGCGCCCCGCGCTGCACCTTGACAAAAACGTTGTTCAACGCCACCAGTACGATCGACAACGCAATCATTGATTCCACGAACCTGGAGTTCACTGCGACGATATCGAGCGCGGCGAGCAAAAGACTCACCGAGTGGGCCACCGTGAAAACGGTGATGATCGACAGCAGATTTAAGAACGCCCGGCTGAATCGATCCACCGACTGCCACTGTTCGTTCTGCCTAAACAGTACCGTGGGGAGTATTAGAGAAAGCAGAAACAGTACATGGTCGATTCCCAGCCAGATGTGCAGCATCCCCTGCCAGATCATTTCCCGGTGTTCCAGCAGACCGGGAACGTCATTGAGGTCGATGATTTGTCGGGTATTGGTCGGGCTGAACACAAGTGCGGTGTACTCCCCTCCATATGCCTGCCCGGTCTTGGCGTTGTAGTCAATTAGGAAAAGCCCGCGATGAAACCGGTCATTCTCATACAGCATCGTATGCACGATTTGCAGCCGATCAGGCAGCGGACCCGTCGCCATCTTGAACTTGTAAACTGCGAATCCGCCATTGGCTTCGAGCAACTCGGTAGCGTTGAAATCGAACTCGTACGGTTTCCCGCTTTCCGGGCCAATCGACAAATTGTTACGGATATACTCGTGAACCCGCTGTGACGTTGCCTCTACCGCGGCCCCCGCTTTGTCCATATTTTTCGGAATTTCCAGGCCCAGTTTTTCCCGCAGGTCTGACAGATGAATCTGGATGTTTCCATCTATGGATTCGTCTTTTATGTTGGTAAAAACGTAATCCTCGCCGAGTGCGTGCGCGCGAGCATCCTGCCATGCACTTATCGATGGCAGCGCAAACGCAACAATCAACACCAGGCTTCGAGCCCGTTGATACGATATCCGGATTGTCGACAAGTCAGAAATCATGGAGAGTACGGTCCAGTTCGAGGCCGGGAGCTGAATTTGGGATTCTAGTGTACCCCGTCGTAAGTTCTGTGACATTCAGCGAAGCGACAAGCATACCAATTCAAGGCGCATTCGCGAAGCACTAGCGAGCTAATGGGAGCGGATACAACGCCGAAGGCGGGTGTTTGTCGATAGTCTCCCCGACTATTAACACAAGATGGTCCACTGACCTCGTATGGTGCAATAAATGGAGTGAATACTTTTAAGCTGCTTCGCGATAGTAGAAATTGAGCATACCGCCGAGGCGTTCACGACATTGAGCTGGATCAGTCCTACCCTGGATCCAAGGATCAAATATCATCCAGAAATATGCAATAGGATCAACAGGTCCCTGTTTTCGGGACCCACAGCGCCCCAGACTCCGCCTACGCAGTAGCTGTGCGATTTCGACGTGCGGCCTCCTCCGCACCGAAGCTCACGGGTCTTGCTGGCCTGAGGCGTTGTTGTGTATCATATGTGTATGACACGCACAAACGTAGATATCGACGACGAAGCATGCGCAACCGTGATGCGCCGGTACCGATTGGCTACAAAACGCGACGCGGTCAACTTTGCGTTACGAACACTGGCTGCGGAGCCGCTCGGACTCGATGAGGCTCGAAAGCTACGAGGCGCGGGCTGGATTGGCGATCTTGAAGAGATGCGCAACCATCGCAACGCGTGATTCTCATCGACACTTCCGCTTGGATCGAGTTTCTCCGCGACACCGGTTCTCCCATCTGTCAGCGAGTGGACGATCTACTGGCCGTCGAGATCGCCACCTGCGACGTTGTTCGTATGGAAGTACTCGCCGGTGCCCGCAACGAGCAGCATCTTCAACAACTGCGGCGGCTCCTCGCCCGAGCGTCAACCTTTCCTACGGAATCGGTGGACTACGACGCAGCAGCGGCACTCTACCGAACCTGTCGCCAACGGGGGCACACCGTGCGGAAGCTCATGGATTGCCTGATTGCTGCCGTTGCCATTCGCGGTGACCTATCAATCCTCCATATGGACGAGGATTTCGACATCCTGGCGCAACACACAACTCTACAAGTCGAAGCGGTATAGGAGATCTCGCATTCGAATGCCAATGAAACTCTTTAACACCATCCTGCGGAAACTGCGGGGCACCGAACGGGCAGGCATAAAAACAATAGCCGCAGCCGATACAGATATCCTTGTCATGCAGCACCACGCCGTCATC
>CAMYOI010000439.1 GCA_947259955.1 uncultured Gammaproteobacteria bacterium | reverse complement strand
TGGCTCTGTCGCGAGTGGGCGGATTACATCATCGCTACGAATGGCGCGAGGCGGCCTGAGATGGCGCTTGCTTATAGGGCTATATCCTCGCGGATAAGTAATGACGAGCAACAGCACAAGTTTCCCTACGGCATATCGTCCATTCGTCTTCGTCCCCAAAGTAGAAAATGTGTCGCCAAAGTCAGTGGCGCGATCACAATGGCCGCGGTCAGGATATCCGCTATCGTATGGTAGTCCAAATACATCATGAGTACGGCATATAACACGAACACCGGGACCAACACTGACAACAGCCTTGGATTAAGAAACGCTAGGGAGCTGATCAGTGCGGCCGCGAAGGCGGTGTGGGTGCTGTAATCCAGCCCAAGCGCTGGCCACAGACTCAGGCGCACGTCTAGATACTGAATGACGTATACGATTACGATAGAAACAATTGTAGCTATCAAAAATGCCCAGGGCACCGTACGTTTTTGGACGTAGTATCTCCAGGTAATGAATAGGATAAAAAGAACCAATGCAGGATTGATCGCATCGGCGACGGCGTCAAGGGTATCCGAATTCATGAATCCGATAGTACGCTAAAGTCCCTAAAAGCGGACTCGTACCTGGCCATAGACGTTTCGGCCCTGGAGCGGTATGTCAAACGGAATCGTGGTCTCCGATTGGCTGGGATCACGGGCGTCCTCATCAAACAAGTTACGTACTGATAAAGATATATCCATATTCTTTCCAATATTCTGGCGCTCAAGGGTGATACTAAATAATGTGTAGTCGTCGATACCCGCTCGTGGGTCACTCGCTCTGCGTTCTCTTTCGTATACCCCGAGTACATTCGCGTTGAAATTCCAGTCCGGCGCCACTTCCCAATTTCCCTCTATGTAGATCTTGTGTTTTGGTGCAAAACGGATATTCGCGTTGTCGTCGGATTCGTCATCCAGTCGCTCTTGGAAAGTATAAGCTCCTTTTACATTGAACGACGTTGTGACGTCCCATTCGACGGAGAGCTCCACGCCCGCACCCTCTTGACCTCCCAAATTCACAAACTCCAAACCGATCGGTGACAGATCGCTTTCGACTTGCTGTACAAGGTCATCAATCTCATACCAGAACGCTGTCGCCTCACTACGAAGGCGCGGCGTACGATAGTTAATCGAAAGCTCCAACATATCGATGGTCACGGGATCTAAGTCCTTGTTGCCAAGGGCGATAAGCAATCCGTTGGACTCGAGCTCCGTAACCGAGGGAGGTCGAAAAGCTCGACCGTATAGAAACTTTGTGGTGATATCGTGCCGGGTGTTCCATACGAGGCCCGCTCGCGGATTCACGGAATCCCCGAAGTCCGAATAGTGATCCCAACGGACACCTGCCGTTAATTTCCAGTCACGCGCTAGTGCCCATTCATCTTGACCGTACGCAAAAAATACTTCCCGGTCTGTGTCAGGGAAGATGGGTGCGTCCCCTATTCCACCCAAATCATCAAACGTGCCCGTTGGCACAACCACACCACTGCGCACGGTGTAATTGCGCCTGTCCTCGGTATTGTCGTAATCGTTATACAACCAACCCACTCCAAATCGGAGCACATGTTTAGGCACTCCTGAGTATTCACCGATCAATTCCGCGCGGATTCTATCTTCCTCAGTGATCAGATTCTGTCGCACACCATCTGGAAATGCACCATCGAATGCACCCGGTGGGAACAAAAGAAGATTCTCTGCGATGGTGTCCACGCTAATATAGTTGAGATTACCGGTTATCTCGAGAACGTCGGAGTAACGATTGCGATACGTCACACCGGTACTGATAAACTCGAAATCTGCGGTGCCAGTGGGATCAAGTGCTTGCGCAATGCCCGCGCCGTTCTTGAAATTATTTTGTTTGAAGTATCGTGCGTCAAACCTCCAGGGTCCCTTCGAAAGATCGAGCGTCGCATCGAGGATGTCGCGTCCCCGCTCAATAGATCCTGGGGCAAAGGATACGTTTGTTCTAAACATCCTATCAAAAAATGTTTGCGCGTCGGCCGCGATCGTTGCATCATTACCGCCCGTCGTCCGCGCCGCCAGGCTTAATGCCACATCGACGTCCCCCGCCTTCCCGCCGTATAAAAGATACGCATCATACGTGTCAAACGATCCTACGAGGCCCCCCGCTTCGGTTCCTGCGATATCTCCTGCCGTTTTCGTCACGAGATTGACAACACCAGCGAACGCGTCGGCCCCGTAAATTGCTGAACCGGGTCCACGTACCACTTCTATGCGATCGATGTTGTAAAGCAGAATGTTATCCACTGCACCAAACGGGTTCGTGAGTCCCTGAGCCACAGGAATATTGTTCACCAGTATCAATACACGCGACGTGATGCCCCGCACCGTGAGCAGGTTCGATTTGCCGTCTGTCGAGACATTGAAGCCGGGGACCGTCGCCAGCACCTGGTCAAGTGATGTCGCGCCCATCCTCCGTATCTCTGCAGCCGTAATTACGGTAGCGGTCGCCGGCGCTTCGAAAATCGGTTTTCGGTACCCGGTAGCAAGGCTGATCATTTCCTTGCTGCCATACGTACGAAGCACGTCTTCCTCGACCGCCAGCGCGACCTGCACGCTTAGGGCGGCAGCAATCAGTACCGCCGTAAGCGGATTCCTACTCGATCGCGTTCGAAGCCGTCTGCACGTTGAGGTCAACTGCTACCCCCCGAAGCTTCTATCAGCATTCGCTTCATCATCCGCGGTATGTATGTCGGCCGAATCGTTCGCGATTGTCACGTTTTCTTTAAATGAGCGCCCACGTCCGTCTCTCCCTTCTCAATCGATTTCTATTCAGGCAGCCCTTTGCTGCCACTACCCTTTCCGCCATCGCACAATATTGCGTGGTGATGGCGGCCCTTTTGGGTAGGGCCTTTACCATTAGTCACCCCCACCATTGTCCCGTACCCTTCGCTAACATTTAGCCCTTTTGCCACCTTTCTTAGCCCTTCACGTTGAACCGGTTTATATACTGAACGCCTTCCGCTTTCGGTCCGCCATTGATCACGAGCGCCAAGCCGTTAACCTTCGCGGTTACCGCCATGAGGCCCGCAATCGTCGGCATGTGCGTGCTCGCAGCCATCCGTCCCGATTCGAGTGCGACCGCTATCTCGACCGGTAGAATTCGGTGGCCGAATCCCGCCTCGGGAAGCGACTCGTACCAGCGAGCCACACGCTCACCGCAGTCTTGATCCTTGAGATAGCTCATAGGGCAGCGTGACGTCCTACGTCTTCCGTTTTTCCTTTTACGTTCGAAGCTAATTCCCTCAAGGGGGCGGCGGTAAGATATAACGCTGAAGCACGTGGCGGAGTTCCCTCGACTCCTCGGTATCTTCCTGCAGAACCGCGCCGAATGAGCACTAGGTCGCCCCATGGGCACCATCATTTCCGCGCTCATCAAACTCATCGACCGCTGACGCTTGCGGTATGCGGAGACTTTTCTTTGCGATTCTGCTTATTGTTCAAAAACCACTACCTCTTGAGGTTACCGGCAACCTTTCCGGAAACCTGGTTATCCTGCAAGTTCGCGTCAACAGAGCCTCGCGTAGCGATGTTGATTGCGTCGCTTGAGCTCCTCGATAAGGCGCTCAACGGCGAACTGCAGGGATGCGTAGCCTTGGGTTGTTACGCGGCCCAGTGGGGATGCCCGCCGTCCCCAGACCCGCGTCAGCGCCCAATCCCCGAGCAGGTCTTGTTCGAGGTAGAGCTCGTAGTACCGGTCGTCTGCAGGTCGGGACCAACGGCTGTAGTGCTGCACCATCACCACGAATCGCTCGATGCCGGAGGCGGCGCGCACCGCATCGAGCAGCAGCGGTGTCCCCACGTTGTAGGGGAGGTTGGCAACCATCTTCCAGTGCCCGGTG
>CAMYOI010000438.1 GCA_947259955.1 uncultured Gammaproteobacteria bacterium | reverse complement strand
CCTAATGGAATATCAAGTACACAAAATTCTCACCGCCGCCCTGGCGATGTCTGCGCTGCCGGCGTTGAGTGCCTGCGGGCCGGAGCAGGTCGCACAGGAGCGCCCGCCGCCGTCGGTAATCGTTGCGCCGGTCGTTGAGAAAGAGATCGTCAACACCATAGAGTTCATCGGACAGACGGTGGCGGTCAATCAGGTGTCGCTCCGCGCCCGGGTATCCGGCTACATCGAAGAGCGGCTGTTTACCGAGGGCGATGATGTCGAGCGCGGTGCTCAACTTCTGGTCATAGACCAGGATCCTTTCCGGGTTGAGGTCAACAGGGCCAAGGCGGCGCTGGCACAGGCCGAGGCTGACCTCGAAAGGGCGCAAAAGGATTTGACCCGTTACAGCGGACTGGTGCAGGAAGGGGCGGTCAGCCAGCAGCAGGTGGACAGGACGCAGAGTGAGGTCCTGCAGGGTGAAGCGCTCATCCTCGCGCGAAAGGCGGAGCTCGAACAGGCGCAACTGAACCTTGGCTATACCGAGATCGCGGCGCCGATAGCCGGCCGGATCGGGCGAGCCGAGGTGACCGAGGGAAACCTGGTGGGTCCCGAAAGCGGCGAACTGGCCTTGCTGGTGCAGCTGAATCCCATCTATGTCACCTTCAGTATTTCGGAGAAGGAACTCATCAACGCCAAGCAGCGAATGCTCAAGGAAAGGATCAATCTGGTGGAAACGGTAATTCCCTCGCTGCGACTGCCGAATGGCACGATGTACGAGCACCAGGGCAGAATCGATTTCATCGACAACACCGTGGACCCGAACACTGGAACGGTGGCGGTGCGCTGCGTGTTCGAAAATGCCGATAATCTGATCCTGCCGGGCCAATTCGTCACCGTGGTGCTGCAGCAGGACGAGCCCGTACAGCACCTCACGGTGCCTCAGGTCGCCGTGCTGGAAGACCAGGTAGGCCGTTACGTCCTGGTTGCGGATAAAGACAACAAGGTCGAGCAGAGGCGGGTCACCACGGGTGGACGCGATGGCGGTGACTGGATCGTCAGGGAAGGCCTCGAAGAGAACGAACGCGTTCTCATCTACGGACTGCAGAAGGTGCAGCCCGGGATGGTGGTCAACGCGAAACTTTCCCAGGACGCTACCGAAGCGCCGGAGGGTGACGCGAAAGAAGGTTCTTCTTCATAGGACTGGCCGACCGTCCGTGTTCAGCGCGTTTTTCATAGACCGGCCCAAGTTCGCCTTCGTCATATCCATTGTCATAACGCTCGCCGGGCTGATCTGCCTGCAGGCCCTGCCCATCGCGGAATTCCCTCAGATCACGCCGCCGGTAGTCAGAGTGTCCGCCAGCTACCCCGGAGCCAACGCCCAGGTGGTGGAAGAAACGGTTGCCCAGCCGATCGAATCCCAGGTCAACGGGGTCGAAGGCATGATCTATATGTCGTCGAAGAGCGCCAACGACGGTTCTTATGTGCTCAACGTCACGTTCGAAGTCGGTGTCGACGGCGATATAGCGCAGGTCAACGTACAGAACCGCGTCACCCAGGCGACCCCGAAGCTGCCCGAGGAAGTCAAACGCCAGGGCGTCAACGTCAAGAAGCAGTCCACCAGCATGCTGCTGGTGGTCAATCTCTATTCGCCGAACGAAACCTATGACGGGCTCTTCCTGAGCAACTACGCCAGTATCAACATCCGGGACGTTCTGGTGCGCATCCCCGGGGTCAGCGATGTCGACATCCTCGGCGGGCAGGATTACAGCATGCGCGTCTGGTTACAGCCCGACCGCATGGCGGCGAAGGGTATATCCACCACGGATGTCTACAACGCGATACGCGAGCAAAATGTGCAGGTTGCCGCCGGCAAGATCGGGCAGAGTCCGGCGGCGTCGGGGCAGCAGTTCCAGTACACCATCCAGACCAAGGGCCGCCTGGCGGACCCGGCCGAGTTCGAGAACATCATCCTGCGCACCGGATCGGACGGTTCGATACTGCGCCTCAAGGATGTCGCTCGGCTCGATCTGGGCGCCAAGAGTTATGACTCTTTCGGTTTGCTGAACGGCAAGCCCAGCGTCGTCATGGCCGTGTACCAGCTGCCGGAGGCCAATGCGCTTGATGTGGCGCAAAGGGTGAAGGAGCAAATGGAGCTAATGTCCAAGCGCTTCCCGGACGACCTGGATTGGGCCGTGCTTTACGACACGACGCTGTTCGTGGAGGTCTCCATCGAGGAAGTGGTCGAAACCCTGTTCATCGCCCTGATCCTCGTCATTCTGGTGACGTTCCTGTTTCTCCAGGACTGGCGCGCCACGCTGATCCCCAGCATCGCCATCCCCGTGTCGCTGATCGGGACCTTCGCCGCGATGCTGATAATGGATATGTCGGTCAATACCATCAGCCTTTTCGGTTTGATTCTGGCCATCGGCATCGTTGTGGATGATGCCATCGTGGTCATCGAAAACGTGCAGCGGCACATGAATGACGGCATGGGTGTGAAGCAGGCAACCCGGACCGCCATGCTCGAGGTGACCGGCCCGGTCGTCGCCACGACACTGGTGCTGCTCGCCGTGTTCGTGCCGGTAGGATTCATGCCGGGTATTACCGGGCAACTTTATAGTCAGTTCGCGATTACGATTTCATTCGCCGTGGCGATCTCGTCGATCAATGCGCTGACGCTGAGCCCCGCGCTGTGCGCGACGCTGCTCAAGCCCGCTGATCAGAAGGAGCCTTCCTTCTTCGTGTTCCGATGGTTCAACCAAATGCTGGAGGCGACGAGAGGGGGGTATCTCGAGTGGGTTGGCGGTATGGCCCGCAAGCTCGTTCTGACCACGCTGCTGTTTTTCGTGTTCCTGGGCGTTACCGGCTGGCTGTTCACTCAGACGCCGACGGGGTTCCTGCCCACCGAGGACAAGGGCGCATTCATGATCGATGTGCAGCTTCCGGAGGCCGCTTCACTGGAGAGAACCGTCGAAGTGGTCAAGGAAGTCGAAGCCATCCTCGCCAACCAGCCCGGCGTCGCGGATTTCATATCGATACCGGGTTACAGCATTTTGAAGGGGGCGGTCAGTTCCAACAGCGCGTTGATGATTGCCGTGCTCGATCCGTGGGACTTAAGAGAAACTCCGGAACTCCATGAAGGTGCAATCGTAGGCCAGCTGTTCGGAGCGTTTTCCGCGGTTCAGGGTGCAAACGTTTTTCCCTTCAGGCTGCCGCCGATACCCGGCTTGGGGACCACCGGCGGATTCGAGTTCATATTGCAGGACACCACCGGGGGCACGCCCCAGGCGCTGGTTGGCGCCATGCAGAACCTGGTGGTCAACGCCAACCAGAACGAAAACATGGAGGGCGTGTTCAGCAGCTACCGCGCCAGCATGCCGCAGATATTCCTCGACGTGAACAGGGACAAAGCGAAGACGCTGAACACGCCGCTGGACGAGGTGTTCACGACGCTGCAAGCACAGCTCGGTTCGCTCTACGTCAACGACTTCAACAAGTTCGGCCGAATCTACCAGGTCATCATGCAGGCGGAGCAGAAATTCCGCGCCGACGAAGAAGATATTGGCGACCTGTATGTCCGCAACAGCGATGGCAGGATGATTCCGCTGCGTACCCTGGTCGATACGGAATCCCTGATCGGGCCCGAGACCGTCGAGCGTTACAATATTCTACGCTCGGTGACGGTCAACGGCGGCCCGCCGGCGGGCAAGAGTTCCGGGCAGGCCATCGCCGCCATGCAGCAGGTTGCGGACAGTAATTTGCCTTCCGGCTTCGTCTACGAATGGACCGGGACGGCATTGCAGGAGATCCAGGCGGGGGCTGCCACCGTACAGATCTTTGTGCTGGCGCTGATCTTCGTGTATCTGTTTCTGGTTGCCCAGTACGAAAGCTGGTCGATCCCGATATC
>CAMYOI010000437.1 GCA_947259955.1 uncultured Gammaproteobacteria bacterium | reverse complement strand
GGCGTTCATCGGCACCTGACCTGCGCAATCGCTCGGGATCCTGGGGAGAAATGCGGGCTAGGTCCGACGCTGGACCGGGGCATCGCGCGCCCACACCTTCAGCAGCGTTGAAGTATAAGTGCTGCGGCACCCTCGGCGCCGCCGGTATCGATCCGGTATGCATCGATGAGCGGGTTGGTTCCCGGCGCAGATTTGCGACCGGCGCGCCCCAGCGAGCGGATACGGAAAACATGAGCTTGATCACCGCCCTGTTGAAGATTGGCCCAAAAACGCGCAGGCGGCGCAATACAGTAAGGGGCGGAACGATAGGCATGTCGTGTGCCGAGAACAGCACCATGGGCTGCAGGAATGCCGTTGCCCAGGGCATCTGTCGCTGCTCCACGACAATTGGGCCGGCGTAGGTGAGCACGTGGGACAACAGGAAATCGGCGCCGTCGCAGGCCGCGTGAAGATCTGCGTGGCTCTGGGACAGTGCAGGCATGAGTAGCCGTCTCGTCAGGAACTCCGCCCCCGTCCACGGATTCATTACCTTTCTCACAAGTGCCGTGTCGTCGACATCGACACGAGGGCGCGTCGACGCGAACTCCAGCCCATGCCGGAGAACGTAGTCTCTGTAGACCTCCGGCGCGACAACGCAAGCTTCCGCGCCTGCATCCCGGATCGCCGTACCGATCGATACGTACGGATTGATGTCTCCGTAGGAGCCGAATGTAGAGAGAACCACCCGCTTCATGGTCTACCACCGATAATGCCGGCACGTGAACGAAGGCGGAAGCGCCGGCGACATTACAATCACGAGTTTGCTGCGAAGCAACGATTTTAAGGATCAGGTCGGCGTCTTACTGAGCTATGCGTCGAGCGCGAAGCGTTCCCGGAGGAACCGCGCAATACCTTCCTCGTCATGGTGCCCGATCACCGCCGTTGCGACGGACTTGACTGTGTCGCTGGCATTGGCAGGTGCGTAGCTTTCGTCGGCAGCCTGGAACATGCTGAGGTCGTTGTCGCTGTCGCCGAAACAGATGACGCGTTCCAGTCCGAGCATCTCCTTCATTTCCTGGACAGCGCCGCCCTTGCTGGCGTCGCTGTGGTGAATGTCGATCCAGCGCCATTGCAAGCCTTCCTGGGCGATGCCGGAGTAGGCCACGAGGTGCGGCTGATCCTCGACGCTCCGGAAAACGGCGTCAATGGCTTCGCTGGGGCCGATGGCGCTGGCGTGAGTGATGATGGCGCCGTCAGGCAGATCGTCAAGGGGGTGTGCAATGACATTCTCCTCGTTACCCCACTGGAGAATGAGCTTACGCTCAACTTCCGACTGCAACGGGGGAAGATAGACGGTACCTGCTTCGTTCTCGTCCAGCGTAAAGACAAAGGGCGTAACTCGCTGCGTGAGACAGGCGTGAATAACGCTGTCAAGCTCAGCTGACGTTAACACGGCACCGCTCGACAGGCGTTGTTGCTCGGGGTGCCAGATCATGACGCCGTTCTTATAGGCCTGCGGGAGTTCGAAGCGATGCCCCTCGAGAATGGCTCGTGCCCCATGCAGCGTGCGGCCTGTCGCTACGGTGTAGGCAATCTGATGCTCGGAGAGGAGTCTGAGCGTTTCGCTCGTGTAGAGAGAGATTGCCGACTCTCGATTCAGCAGGGTTCCGTCGAGGTCGAAAACTATTAACTCCATATGGCCTTGGCGTTACGGAAAGTGGCAGAACGCTAGTGTCGCCACATAGCCGGTACGATGCAACTCGGCTGTCCCGCGGTCTCTTATGACAGCTTGTGCGAAGGCCGCCGATTAGGGAGAGGTGTCGCTACGATCGAAGCCGAACCATCCGTGACGGGTCAGGAGGCGGCACGGTCGCCCCGGGTTTGTTGGAGATACTGCAGTGCTTCGGTGGAAAAAGCCTTGGGCTCGATGCCCAGCTTCTTAAGATCGTCCGGCGCGCAGGCATTCCCCTCTAACAGCATGCGAATCTGGTCCCGGGTAATCGGAAAGTCTTCGAACCGATCGAGCACCGCGGCGGCGGCCATCACGCCCAGTGCCGGCACTGGCAACATCAGTTTCGTTCGCCCCTTGACCTCCGCCAGGCGCGTCAGGATCTCTCGCCAGCTGAGAGTTTCGGGCCCACCGAGATGCAGGATTTGCCCAATCGTGTGCGGGTCCTGCAGCGCTTTGACGAACGCCCCAGCGACATCGCTGACGTGGACCGGCGACATGCGGAACTGGCCGGCGCCCAGCGGGAGCAACCCACCATGAAAGAGCGGTGCGGGCAGCAGCGAATCGACGATTTCCGTGCTCAGCTGAGTGGCGAATTCCATCCTTCCGCGAGGGTCGCCGAACAGCACCGACGGTCGAAAAATCGTCCAGTCAAGATCGAGATTTTGCAGGTACCTTTCCGCCCGGAACTTGGTCCGTTGGTAGCCCGTGCCGTCCGCTTTGACTCCGTTGGCGCTCATCAGCAGGAATCGTCGCACTCCGGCAACAGTCGCAGCATCCATCGCCCGGCAGGCCCCTTCTACGTGCAGCTTTTCGTAGGTTATGCCACGGTCTGGAAATTCGCGCAGAATCCCGATATTGTAAATTAGCGCCTCGCAGTCTTCGACGACCCGTCGGACGGCGTTGTCGTCGCCGATGTCGCCTATAACAATTGTGCACCGATCGCGCTGCTCAAACCGCTGCTCCCTGCCCTCCCGTACCAAGAGAACCGGATGAAAATCGTTGGCGAGCAGTGCGTCAACCAAGTAGCTGCCGACGAAACCCGTACCGCCAAACAAGCCGATTCGTTGCCGCAGGCTCTTCCGATGTGTCTCATTTGTCATCAAAACCTCACCAATTCAGGCGATCGCTCTCGCGGTCAGCATTGCTGCGGTAACCGGTGCAATCGGTGTTCTTTGATCATAGTCTCTCAAAGTAGGGTGACAGCTCGCCTAAATCTTCGGCAAGACACCAGTTGCGCCAGCTGCGATTTAAGTAACTAGCATTCGGTCTTAGTTTAACACCGGCAGTCTGTTCAAGCGGATACGTATGGCATGTTTTCCGACGCCTGGGACAACGGCCTCACCGTGAACAACGTTGTCGTCGATATTCCCGTTAATCCTAAAAGTGCTCTGAGAGGCAAGATAACCCGGCCCTGTTTCGCCAGGCATTGTGTCGTTCATAGGCGCCGGTCGGATTTCGCCGGTTGATTCAATCTCTCACGGCCTTAAAATTTATGTAGCCGGAACGACAAACAAATGGGCCTCTTCAGCCCAGTCAACCGAGTTGATGGAAAGGCCAATTCAAGCCTTTTTTTTACTTCAATGCCGTAGTGAACGAAGCGCGAAATCATTTAACACGATTGTTCACGTCGCGTTCACCCAAGATGCGGCAACCTGAGCCTTCCGAAAACCACAGTTAGGATTAAAACCGATGATCCGCCCTGGCATCCGTGCTAATGTTTACGGGGTTTAATATCAGCGCGATGTCACACAGCAAGGACATCGTCGACACCGCTATGAGTGCGGGCAGCTTCAATACTTTGGTGACCGCACTTAAAGAAGCCGATTTGGTGGACACCTTGAAAGGCGAGGGTCCATTCACCGTGTTTGCCCCGTCCGACGATGCGTTCGCGAAAATTCCCGCCGACCAGTTGAACGCGCTTCTCGCCGACAAGGAAAAGCTGATCGCCGTTTTGACCTACCACGTAGTTCCTGGGAAGGTTATGGCGTCGGAAGTGGTCAAAATGGACAGCGCAGAGACCGTGCAGGGTCAAGCTGTGACCATCAAAGCGGAGAACGGTAAGGTTATGATAAATGAGGCTACCGTTACGACTGCGGATATCGAGACCAGCAACGGCGTTATCCACATCATCGATACGGTCATCATGCCGAAGTAAATCATGTAAATCAAGCGGGCGAGGGTATATGCGCTCGCCCGATGCATACGTCCGAACCGAGTTCATGACGATCAAGGCGCGGCAGAACAATAGAGGCCATAACATGCTGCCAGAAACCGACAATCCGCTGTTAGATTTGGATCGGCCGGAGCTCGCAAAGCTATTCGCAGCGACGGCAGAATACGCATTCGAATCTATTTTGATCACCACTGCCGGCTCGGGTGATGCCGCCTATTCAATCGTATACGTCAACCCTGCATTCACTGCCATGACGGGCTACGAGGCACATGAGGCTATTGGCAAGTCACCCGGCATCCTGCAAGGTCCTAAGACCGACGTGGATGTACTAGAGCGATTGTCGTCTGACCTGCACGCCGGTCGGCAGTTTCACGGCCAGGCAATAAACTATCGAAAAGACGGCTCTGAGTTCATGCTCGAGTGGAAGATTATTCCCGTAAAAGGTTCGCAGGGTATCACGACGCACCTGGTCTCAGTGCAGCGTGAGGTCACGTAGGTCTGGCAGCCATCAGTCCCACCCTCGACCTTACCGGGCGTAATGTTTGCCGCCCAATAAACAGGGCCGAGAGTCAACCGCCTGAATGTTGTGCCAGACTCCCCTACGCTCAACCCGGTGCCCGACCCTGACGAATGCATCATGAACAGGACGGAAGTCAGCCATGCCGAATGAATACTTACCGTTTACCGCAGTGCAAACGGGCGGTGCGCGTGAGATTAACTTCCCGCTGCACGAGAATGACGTCAATGTGGGTCATGTAGGTGCGATGCTTGAATCCCTGCTAGACAGCATCAGCCGTGAAATCCGAGTACGACGCAACGTGAGTGACGGCGACGTCCTGCAAGCCATGTGCATGGCGTTGGCCATACGGATGCATATGGTTGAGGCCGCACCTGACACGGTGCGTGCCATGGTTGCGGCGACCCTCGAGCGGGCAGATGAGGCGGTTGCCGAAAGCGTCGTCCAAGTGGCAGGCAGTGCCTGACGTACAGCGGCGAACCTCGGCGCGCGTCGCGGCTGTCTCAATTGTAGGATGAGTCCAGTCTGCGCCACCGTCTCGTGCAGGACTTGTAGATTCAATTGTGCATACAGCGATTTAGTTTTTATCAAGTGCCTTGAGAAAACGCCGCGCATCCTCTTGAATCGCCTTGGCCTTCTCTTTACCCATCTTAGCTACGCTCACATATGCCAGAGAGAGACGGGGATTGTTGCGCAGCTTGTCTTTGTTGCGAATGAGAAAGTCCCAGTACAGGTAGTTGAACGGACAGGCGTCGGATCCGTTTTTCTTGGTCACGCTGTAGAAACAGTTTTCACAGTAATTCGACATATTGTTGATATAGTTGCCGCCCGCGGCGTAGGGTTTGCTGGCCAGTACACCGCCGTCGGCGAATAGGATCATCCCGCTTACGTTCGGCATCTCGACCCACTCATAGGCGTCGGCATAGACGATCAGATACCATTCGTTGACCTGGTTCGGGTCGACGCCGACCAGCAGGGCAAAGTTACCCAGCACCATCAGTCTCTGGATATGATGGGCGTAAGCGTTTTCTTTCGTTTCCTTGATGCACTGGCGCAGGCAATTCATGTGCGTTTCGCCGCCCCAGAACAGCTGCGGCAGCTCGCGTTCAGCGTTGAGGAAATTTTCGCTTGCGTACCGCGGCATTTTTAGCCAGTAGATCCCGCGCACATATTCGCGCCAACCGATGATCTGCCGGACAAAACCCTCAACGGCGTTGAGCGGCGCGCGCCCACGGTAATAGGCCTGCTCAGTCTTGCGCACGATCTCCAAGGGATCTAGCAGCCCACAGTTGAGGTAAAAGCTCAAGTGTGAGTGATACATCCACGGTTCTCCCTCAACCATCGCATCCTGATAGTCTCCGAAATGCGCCAGCCGCTCGTCGATGAACTTGCGCAGCGCATAAACGGCCTGTGCGCGCGTCACGGCAAAATGGAAAGGCTCAAGGTCACCGAAGTGATCGGAAAACTGCTCGGCCACGAGCTCGAGGACTTCCCGCGTTACGGGGTCCACCTTTGCTTTGTAGGTTTTAGGCAGCTCGAGCCCCGATTTGGGCGGTTTTCGGTTGTCCACGTCGTAGTTCCACTTCCCGCCCTCTGGCTCGCCCTCGCGCATGAGGATGTCGTGTCTCCTGCGCATATCGCGGTAGAAAAACTCCATCCGCAACTGTTTGCGACCATCTGCCCACATCCTGAATTCTTCGGGTGAGCAGAGAAAGCGGCCGTCCGGCCTAATCTCTACCTCAACATCGAGGGCTTTGCGCCAGTTTCGAATATCTTGAAGAACCCGGTATTCACCGGGGAAAGTGACGATGATTCTGTCGGGATTGTTCCGTTCTACCGCGCGCTCAACTTCGCCTTTCAATGAACCGGTATTGTCTGCGTTATCGAGTTCCACATAGTCCACTCGATACCCCTGTTCTCTCAGCTCGTCCGCGAAATGCCGCATCGCCGAAAACACAAAAGCGATTTTCTTTTTGTGGTGTTTAACGTACGTGGCCTCCGCGCGCACCTCACACATAAGGACAACGTCATGGTCTAGAGCACAGTCTTGCAGGCTCGAAATATTGTGGCTCAGCTGGTCGCCGAGTATCAGTCGTAAAGCACCCATGTCGAAACTGCCCTTGAATCAGCAACCGGTGGAGTAGATCTGCCGTGTTTTTCGGTTCGATAGGAAAACAATGTAGTGCACGAGAAACGGTTCGTCGCAACCGTGGCTGTCAAAGCGTATCATTGAATGCTCGTAATTGAAAACGTACGTACCGCGTTGAGAACCGAAGCATTAGAGCATGGACACCAAGGATGTTGTCGTACACTGGACCACAATTATCATGGCAAATAGAAATTATCAAACCTCCATCTTCGTCTTTCGACGCGATCTCCGTCTGGAAGATAACCTGGGCTTGCTGGGCGCCCTGGCACAAAGCCGGCAGGTCATGCCCCTTTTTATTCTCGATCCGAGACAAATCGATCCGGCGCTCAACACGCACTTTTCCCAAAATGCTTTCCAATTCATGAGCGAGTCACTGGAGGAGCTGGACAAAGCACTCAAGAACCGCGGCACACGTTTGTATGTTGGCCACGGAGAGGCAGCCGCAGTGCTGGACCGCTTGCTTGCTTCCGGCCGCTTCGACGCGGTGCACTGCAACGAGGACTATACGCCATTCGCGGTAAGGCGCGACGGCGCCATAAAATCGGTTTGTGGTCGACACGACGTCGCTTATTGTGCGGCGCACGACGCCTTGCTGACGCAGCCCGAAGCCGTTAGGACAGGCGACGGTGCGCCCTACAAGGTTTTTTCCGCTTTTAAGAGAAAAGCCCGACACATATCCGAGGTGTCGGCACCCCGGGCAAATAACTTCTCCAATTGGTACAAGGGCGCAGTCGAGGGACTGGGCGGCATCAGCCTT
>CAMYOI010000436.1 GCA_947259955.1 uncultured Gammaproteobacteria bacterium | reverse complement strand
CGGCGGGTTCCGGGGGCCCCCTGATCCCGCCGGGAAGCGGGACAGCAACTTCAGCTTGACTTCCACCCCACATTTCCCAAGCGTGCCCTGTGCTCGCCCTCCTCACAACCCCGAAACCGCCTCTCGCCCTCAAAGCGCGAAAAGCGATTTCCTATCCATTGAAGCCGGCAAACAAGGAGAGACTGGCGAGGCTCCTGAAGTATCACGTCCTCTCCGGCAAAGTTACAGCAAAGGACGCAGTCAAGGTCGAGTCTGCTGAAACGCTCTCGGCCGACTCCGTCAGCATTTCCATTCGAGATGGCAGGCTGGCTGTCAATGAGGCGAATGTCATCGTTAATGACTTGGAGGCCTCCAACGGCATCATTCACGTCATCGATCAAGTGCTCATGCCTCCTGCTGACGACAAAGCGGGACACCAGAAAACATCTCACATCAGCCCCGCAAGTTCATCCACTCATCCGGGCGCAGAGTTGCTCAAAATTCAAGAGCAGAATAGCGACTTAATCCATATTCGGGAGTTAGATTGCTTCTTTCCTGCGTGCTGGAAATATCGGATTTACATTCCGCAGAACAGAGGTACAACACTGAGACTAACGTCCGGAATCTGACAGGGCTCTGAATTCTCGGTTGATCAACTAACGCGGACCGATTCCATCGAAATACCACCCCATATCGACGGAGGCGAATTCGATATTAGCATCACGATCCGCCTCATCGAGGAAGGTAAGTATGCCTGCTACATATTCGTGGCCGATCCCGGGAAGAGGACGTTTTGGAAGTCTGTCAGCATGCCGCCACTGTCGGATTACAAGATCCTCACAAGTGCGTTTGAAAAATTCGCTCAATCCAGCAAACGAGTGATGCGCACCAAGACTTTTCACAAGGAAGTGAAGATGTACAAGTTCGGAGAACCAATCCCTCTGGTTGTGCTGAACAAAGGTGAGAGGGATGAGTACAAAGCATCCGACATTACAGCCCAATCAACCCCCGCGGTATGGCTGACTTTTCCAGGACCACAGTAGCCCGAAAGACTCGCGTGGCTGATTCAATACGTATTCGCCCAGCCCATTTTGATCAGAGCAAAACTATGACGAACCAAAACAATCGATGCTTGCAAGCTGTGCTGGTAACTCTGTTGCTAGTTGATGTGTGCAGCGTAGCGAATGCCGCCGACAGCATCGTCGAAGTCGCTGACAAAACCGGTAAGTTCAAGAACCTGTTGGCCGCCGTGGAGGCGGCAGGACTCGCCGACGTTCTGCGGGAAGATGGCCCCTTTACTGTTTTCGCACCTACCGACGAAGCATTTGCAGAGATTTCGCCCAACCTGCTGAAACTTCTGCTAACTGAGTCTCAATGCAAGGACACACTTGCGAAGATCCTGAAGTACCACATCATCTCCGGCAAGGTGTCGTCGGAGGATGCAGCGCAGTTGCATTCGGCTCCTACACTTGTCGGCGCCCAAATCGGGATTTCCATCCGAGACGGTCGGCTTGCCATCAACAAAGCGAATGTCGTCGCTCATGACGTGAAAGCCTCCAACGGCATCATTCACGTCATCGATAAAGTGTTGATGCCGGAAAGATTCATGCCCAATGGCCGAGTTCTCGTTTTTCCTGCTCACGGGGACATCATCGACACGGCTGCTGTGAACTCCGCAGCGAAACACATCTTCGATGCGGATTCGGAGTTCAGGCTGTTGCAACGGTTCGATCCTGCGTTGGAATCGACACTCAAGTCGGTTACCGGTTCCACAACGACCGCGACGTTTTGCAACCTCGCTCCAAAACCAATCCAGGTGTATTGGATCGGTGGCAGCGGCAAGCGGAAGAAGTGGCGAGGTCTTATCGAACCAGGAGCCCTCGAGATCTGTGATCGCAGTTTTTCCGGACACGTTTGGTTAATCGCCGACGAACACGGGAAGGGACTTGGTCTCTACATTCTCGACAATCAGAATGGGCTCATTGTTCACAAATGACGTCAGTCAATACCAGCGCATGAATCTGTTCAGAACAAGCGGTAACTCAACGAAATGACAACATGTATGCGGCGGAATTACACATGAATATCAACAACCGACCTTGCCTCGCCCTATCAGCGTTACTCGCGATCGGTTGTATTTCTCTCTGCGGATCGCTGGCGGCACATGACCCCGACCAGCCGACCCCGGAAGAGAGAAAGCGAGAACAGATCAGTCGCGCATTGGTCCTCTATCCCGAGCTCGGTGAGAAGGTCGTCCAGGAAGTTGAAGAGGATGGGAACGCGGAACTGAGGGTGTGGCTTCGATCGGTGCTGCCCTCGGAGGAGAGCGAGGATGCGTCAGAGAACCCATCCATCAAGGCAGCCGATGGCTTTGTGGAACAGCAGGATTGGGTGGCAGCGACCGACGCCTATCTGGCCGCCTACGAGGCCAACCCGGATCTGTTTGATTCGGGCCATCTCAAAGCGTTTCGAGAAGCCGGCCGGATGATCGAACTGGCGCAGTGCTTCGACGAGAAGAAGCTGCGCAAGATGAAGGAATATTCCAGGTTTGGCGATCCAGACCTGGCCAACATGATGCTGACCCTGGCTGGCGAGCTGATACGAAACACAAAGACAAGACCGAATGGCTACGAACTGCTCAAGCGGGTCATGAAATCCCAGCAGAGAGCCCGGGATAGGGTTTTCAGATATCACAATTTCCGTTGGGAGGATGTTCCTGAACCCGCTTATTACCTGCGGACCCTGTTCATTCCCGAAGATTTCACAAGTGAAGGTGACGGTTGGTGGCGTCTCTCGGTGGGGTCTACGCCTGATCATTCTGGCACGGTGGGCGGCTTGCTCAAGAACGCGGAACCTCTGTACCGTGACCGCATCGCTCTGGGGAAGTTAGCCGGCGAGATCCGTGTTCTGGCTGACGAGAACCCCACGTGGGCAGCGGGCTGGGCCTTACTGGCATTCATTGAGTCAAAGGCCGGGAACCATCGCGAAGCGGTCAGGGTGCTGCGCGAGCGATTCGTGGATTCGGATATCGAGAAGATGCCTTGTCACGCCGCCTGGATGATCGGGATCTGTCTGGCGGGGCAAAACAGCGACCTCGACAAGGTTGTCATCCAGCTTCTGGAATACAGCCTGAGAAAGCTCATCACTGGAGATTTTAAGAGACCTGTGCGTCTTTATCGAACCTCGTCCGGCAAAGTGTCGATGCCCCAATATGGCCCACTCCCGGGCGCACCTCTACGGAGATGGCCGATAAAGGACCTGGCCAGGCTCTACGCCGAGCACGGTCGCCGGCTTGAAGCCCGGCAACTGCTCTACGGCCTGGTGGACCCGATCGATCAGCATCCGCTCGTTGAAGGCTATTTCCCCGGGACCTATAACGGTGGTTGTGGTAACCGCGGCAGCTGCATCGCGTGTCATCGCGGCGAGAAGATCTTTTTTGACTTCGTCGCCAAGACCGATGCGATGACGGATATCGGTTATCCGGTGGACTCACTTCTCTCCCTGGCTCGAATCGACGCGAGTTTTCACAACGCGTTCAGTTCGTCCCGCGGTTGGATCGACTCCAGCACAGAGGAAGGGAAGAGGTTCAATGAAACCGATTTGTCGGGTAAGTACCAGGCTCTTTACTACTTCAATGAGCAACAGGCCAAGGCGAAAAAGGCGCTGACACCACGCATGGTTATCGAGGCCCTGGACCTGGGGACTTTCCGGCGGGCGGTCGATCTCGAGCAGGACAGGTTCGAGGCGTTTCTCGACCTGCTGAAGAGTCTAGAGGGAGATGATGAAGAGACCGTCGCCATGCGCCAGCTCGCGGACAAGATGCGGGCCGAAGAAAAGCGGAGCGACGACGTTGTTCTGAACCTGATGTTGTCAGTGCGTGGTGAAGGGCCGGACGCCCAGGCAACTGTATTCAGCCCGGTCATTGACA
>CAMYOI010000435.1 GCA_947259955.1 uncultured Gammaproteobacteria bacterium | reverse complement strand
GAGCAACGCGCCATGCAGTGACTGCCGGCGTGCAAACAGCAGTCCGGCGAGCAAGATCAGGGCAAGCAGCCAGATGTTCCGCACCAGGCCTTGCCACATGTCATGACCGGCTTCAATCCAGACCCTGGTATCGAGAAGGGCGGCGAATTCCCCGGGCAGCGTTTCGAATGCCTTCAAGCTGACGGCAGGGGCGCTCTTCACCCAGAGCAGGTGCTCGGCGAGAAACTGATCGTATTCCCTGGTTATCGCCTTGAGCTGCTTGAGCAGGTCATCCAGGGCATGCAGGCGCCGCAGCTCTGTCCTGTCGTTATTGATGGCGCGCGTGAGGAGCATACGCCTGGTTTCCGCCAGAGTCTGGAACTCGGTGCGCAGCGCTGGCCCCACTGCGATGCCGCTGTCGCCCCCGGTTTGTTCCTCGAGATAAGCGTTGATATCGGCGAGCGAGCGGCGCTCGTCCTCGTTCTCAATGAGCCGCAAACTGATCGTTGTGATGGATCGCTGCAGACGGTTGCGTTTCTGCGTGTAATACTGCGCCGACGGGAGTTGGTGGCGCTGCTCCCGGATGGCCCGTCCAATCGGGGCGCCGGAGTCCTCAAGGTCGAGCTTGCGCCGGGTGCTGCGTAAGGTCTCGGTGAGACGCGCGGACAGAGGCCTGAGTTCACGCTCCAGCTCCGATACGGCATCGATCTCGTCGAGCTGCTGCCGTAGCAGCTCAACCAGCGACAGGTTAGCCTGGGCAAGATCGGCCAGTATGGGCTCGCGGCCGGCGCTGTCCTCGAGCACGGCTTTCGCCTGCGCCGTGACCTGTTCAGCCTGGTCACGCCGACGCTCGTTTACGGCCGCGCGCAGCGCCTCGATACGCAACCCGACGCGACGCACCGTCAGCCTCGTCTCGTCCCGTTGGGCCTGCAGCAGCTCAACGCGTACGCCGTTGGTTAACAGCTCCTCATCCAGCATCGCGATTTCGCTGCGCAGCGCCTCGATCCGCGTCTCGGTGGACCAGCGTCCAGCTTCGATCAGAAAGGGGCCTTGTTCGGCCGGGTGGCGCAAGGCCGCAGTCCCCGGCGTCTCCTCCACCAGCAGGCGCGCCGCCGCGATGCGCTCGCGGACCTGTGCGGGTCGCTGGGTCTCGGTCTCGAGATCCGCCTCAAGAGCGGCCAGCTTGGCCTCGATGGCGCTGAGATTGGCGAGCTCCGACTCCAGGTCCTGCTCGAGCTTCTCCAACCTCGTCGCAGGAGTGATGTTGAGTACTGCAACGGGATCCACGTCACCCCGGCGCTTGATGGCCGCATGGATCGCTGCCACCTGCTCCGGTGCGGTGCCAGCGGTCTTGCGGTAGGACTCGATCGTCTGTCTGTTGGCCCGCGTCGTCTCCAGGTTGGCGATCGCCTGCTGATAGAGTGCAACGACTCGCGTCCTGGCGGCCTCGTCGACCTCCTTTGATTCCTTGACGGCGGCGATGCGGCTCTGGATCTGCTCCGGGGTCAGGGCCGCACGTGTGGCGCCTTCCTGCCCGAGCAGGGGATTCATGGCAATGAGCAGACAGGCAGCAACCAGCAATGCCACCACCCTGTGATTTCGGTGAAGATGTAAGATCGTTTCTCTTTCTTCTTCTGCCATGGCTGATTCTCCCCAAATATTCACGATTCCTTTCGCTCCACCATTTCTACTTCCAAAGGCCGCTGTTCGCTGTCTTTCGCCCAGTAGGTGACCCGGAACGGGAGCGAGAACTGGATCCCATGATCTTCGAATGCGCGGAAGATCTCGAAATTCACCTTTTCGTTGAACGCGACGAAGTCCCAGTATTCATCCAGGTGGTACCAATAGGACATCCGAATATTGAACGAGTCGTCGTTGAATTCATCGAAAAAGACTTGCGGGGCTCTTTCCGGATCCATTCCTTGATGGTTCTTCAGTGTCGCTCGGATGAGGGTGACGGCAGATTCGACTTTCTCCCGCGGCGTATCCAAAGGAATGCGAATATTCGCGCTCCTGAAGAGGGCCGGTCGACGCCCGAGGTTTTCGATGTCCCTGCGCGCCATTTCATCGTTGGGAATGGAAATCAGGTGTCCCGCAAATCGGGTTCGAATCCTTGTCGAACGCAAACCAATAGACTCGACCACCCCGTCATGCGCGCCAACGATGATGCGCTCGCCCACTCGAAAGGGCTTATCGGCCATGATCATCAATGTTCCGAAAAGGTTCTTCAGCGTATCCTGGGCAGCCAAAGCCACGGCCAGGCCGCCAATCCCGGCACTGGCTAATAGAGCCATGACCGGAAGACCGAGATACTGGCCGCCGAACAGAAACAGGACCACCGACACAACAATGCTCAACACCACGGATATAAGACGAATAAACTGAGCATCCAGACCCTGAGAACGGATGTTCGGAGAGGCAATGATGATCTCGTTGAGCCGTCTGCTTGCTGCGAACACAACGACGAAGGAGGCCCCTAGGGCCACTAGAGTGGTGACGAATCTCACCAATTCCAGGGGACTGCCACGCACGGTCAGGATTTCGTAAGCAAGATGCTGCAACGCAAGAGGGGTCAGCATCGCGGCGATGGGGAAGACGAGCGTCAGACAGTATTTGACCAGGCTGGTTGTGCGGGTTCGATCGGCGAGCCTGCGCTGCAGCCGATAGGCCATCGCCATGAGGGCAATTGCCGCCAGCGACAAGAGGAGAAGCCCCGGCCATTTCCATACCGTCAGACCAAACCTGCGCTCTTTCGCCCACTCCGGAAGTTGAGCCACCAGGCGCGCCATAAACGGGTTGCCGGGCGCAGCAAAATACCATCGTAAGATTTCCGGGGAGACCGCAGTGCCGGTCGTCCGATAGGGTAGGTGGCGGGTACCTTCAAAATACGAGGGCAAGCGTTCGACCGTACCTGGGGAAAACAGGTACTCGTGCCTTCGGGGGCCTTCCGCCACGCGGGCGATCGTGATGCGCATCCCCGGGATTCGCCACTGGGGCAGTTGCTCCGGTCCCCCGACAGCTTCAATGGCTGCTTGGTCGGGGATGTCCTCCCACGGCGGCACCTCGAGCCGATCGAGAATCTCTTTGAGATAGAAGGCTGCCTCGCCTGCCCTGTCAACGCGGGCAAAGGCCGGCAGGTCGCTCGTATCGAGGGTATCGAGAGCCCGCATGGCAATGGCGCGATATTGCGGGTCGCTGCGATCCAGGAATTGTCTCGACTCAATGAGTCCATAGATCTCATTCATGGCATCGAGGAAGCTCTTGAGTGTCGCCCGCGGGCTTGACGTATCGGCAGGTCCATGCACTTCCGGTTGCTCTGCCGCGGCCGCCCCTGGTCCCAACGCACAACTGGTGAAGAAGAGAAGCGCTACCAGGGCGGCGCGTCTCACGGTGGCAAGCCGTGTCATTACAACAGTAGCGAGACGCCTGGTTCGGTACGCACCGGGCTGTCGTAGGGTTTCTTTGTTCATAGCGGTCTAATACCTGCTCGAAACATTGCGATAAACGAGCGCTCCGTGGATGTCGACTTTGCATCGGGCGGCTGTAAGTGCCAAACCTTTCATATACCCATGTCCGGAATCCGCCCGGCATATGCATCAGGGTGCAAGGATGAAACCCGGCGGTGCCTTTGCCCACGGATAACCTTCCAGGGCCATCTGGTAACCGAGATCCAGGAGTTTTTTCATGTAAACCGGATCGAAGCTTTCAGTCGGTTCATCGGTAAAATCCGATGGAATGTAGGCCAGGTTGAAGTCGTTCCCGTCACGCCTGCACAGCGTGTATATCTGGTAGAGATCACCGACACTCTGTGTCCTGATGAGTGAATCAATGGTGCGCGACGCGATAGGCAAGACATTGCGTTTAATACCCTGATAATCCGGATCAAGAAAAGAGTTTCGTATCACGTAGACTTGAGGTGTTCCCTGTGC
>CAMYOI010000434.1 GCA_947259955.1 uncultured Gammaproteobacteria bacterium | reverse complement strand
CCATCGCTAATGAGCACGACCTCGCGTTGGAATTAGCCCGCATCTACCAACTCCGGGGCGGGGTGCATTTTTTGCGCGGCGAGACAGCTGCATGTATCGACGCAAACAAGGTGGCTCTGCAGTATGCGGAAACAACGGGTTCACCTGAAATCATGGCTCAGACACTCAGCGGGGTCGGTGATGCAGAGTACGCTCGCGGGCGATTGATTTCTGCTCATCGTTACTATGACCAATGTGTTGATATTTGTCGTGAACAGGATTTAGTTCAAACACTGTCGGCGAATCTGGTGATTCGCGGATTTGCGGCTCGCTGGCAGAACAAGATTGCACAGGCACAGCGTGACTTTGAGGAAGCATTATCGCTCGCAGAAGAGACCGGCCAATCCCGGGCTGAAATGATTTCATTGCTTGCAGGAGAGTGCTTAGCTGAATGGGGCAACTTGGACTACGGTGAGCGATTGCTGAAGCGGTGTTTGACGTTAACACGCCGACTCGGGGCTCGGTCGTTTGAGGGGAGGGTTCTCACGGAGTTAGGTCGAGTCGCTTACACGAGAGGCTATTCGGAAGTGGCGGAGAAGCTGGTCCAAGAGGCCGTCGATACTCTTCGAGACGGAAGGATGGCATTTACGGGGGTTCGGGCGCTCGGTGTGATGGCACTTGTCACGCGGAGTTCAGACCGGCGTCGCGCAGCGTTGTCCGAGGGAGAACAGCTGCTTCGCGGCGACAGCGTTAGTCACAAATGCCTGCATTTTTATTCCGATGCTATGGAAACATGCCTTCATACTGGGCAATGGGATGAGGTGGACCGGTATGCTCAAGCACTGGAGGACTACACCTGTGCTGAGCCTTTGCCTCGTAGCGATTTATTCATCGCCCGTGGACGTGCGCTTGCCGCCTTTGGTCGAGGAAACCGCGACGAAGCCGCGATGCGTGAACTTCAGTGCTTGCGTGACGAGGTGAAGCATGTGGGGCTCGAGGTTGCGATACTTGCACTAGACAAAGCCCTCTCATCTGAATCGAGTTAGTCTGCTTCACTGTCTGGAAGCAGACGTTGAAACGATCAATTTTCCGCACACCATGACCGTCCGCAGGTGCTGATAGATGTCTTATCGAGAGTTTGCCTGAATGACCATATCGGGCAAGGTCCGGCCGATTAAGCAACATTCTTGGGACGGGCGGCTTTATGCCGGTAAGCGGCCGGACTATTGCCTGAAAATTCAGAGATTCTATGCCCGTTGAATACTCATGATCCGGACATTTCGGGAATTTGACCTGGAATACTCACGACCCGTTACGGACCTTTGAGGTACAACTTCTCAAACGACTGCTTGAACGAAGACGCGTGTTCAATGGATGACGAAATACGGTGACCACACAGAGAAAGGATCAATTCGAACACAGGGCTCATTGCTCACAATCCCCCGCCGCACACAGTCCAGGCCAACGCTCCAAGATACCAGATTAGATCCATAGCAGCTCACTGTATGGGCAAGGGTGAAACGACCATCCAGGGGGAGATCGTTAATGTAGACGCTCCTTTCAATAGGGGTCATTACAGGGGCACTGATATGCTAGCTTACTGAGGTTGGCCTTATTGCAGGCTAGTTCGAAGTTCAGGCCAGTTGAACGCCATTTGTGAAGCACTTTATCAATCGAATGGTGAGCCAAAGTATGAAAGAGCCCAAAGCGCAACCATATAAACGCTGATGATTGACTGAATTCCTGCGACGGTCTTGACCCAGCCGGTGGCAGCAAGCTGATATTCATGTGGGTTAATTCGCTCAATCCAATTCCCCATGTTGATATCACGCCACCCAATTCGAAATGCCGATAGCACACTAAAATACAGCCCAACTACTACGGCGTTGACTGAGGGTAGCTTAAGCATTACCGGGGTAAGTTTTTCCGATTGTTTGTAGAGTCGATCTTTTGGCCAAACTTTCCAAATTCCGCTATTGGTCCCGTTAGCCCGAAGTTCCCCGCAAGGAACCAGCATAACTTGCTGATAGTATGGAAGAATCAACCAGACTCAAATTCCCTGTACTGGCAACAAACGAATGAGTTGCAATGCACGGGCCTGAAGTGGGGTGGGGTCAGTGTACTGAAAGACAGGGGGGCATTGCGGGTCTGATTTAACCCGGCAACGATGGCGACAACGGGTACCCATCTCAGCCATGAGCGTTTTGAAGCTATGGATTGGCAGTCCGTTTTCGGTGACGCGTGCGATCTTCTTACTTTTTGCTGCAGTGGATGACTCGGCAGGCGCGACGGGATCACGTTGTTTTCTATCAGACGCTAATGTTTCATCGTCGAACAACAAGGGTGCCAACACCTGACGCAGATGCCATTCGACATAATAAGCCAACAGGCAGATAAAGATGTGGGCGCGCACTCGCTCTTCCGTGCGGTGATGTATGGGCCTAATGAGAATATCCATCCCTTTGAACGTGCGGAAGACACGCTCCACCTGAGCCAGGTTTTTATAACTGCGCACTGCATCTTCGGCGGATAAGGATGGTTTGGATTCGCTGGTACGAATGACATAGAGTCCGTCCAGTTCGGCCTCACGCTCAATTACATCCGCCCGCCGGGCATAACTGAATTGCCCATCGGTGATGGTCAGTTCGAAATGCTTTCCCATCTTGAAGCGGTTGATGATCTTGCCGACTTTGGTGCCGATCTCAGCGGCGCTCAGGGGTGTTTTGGTTCTGCGTTCAACCTCTTTGCCGATTTTCTCAAGCACCTGTTCTGTCGCGTCCAGGAGTTCCCGTCGCTTACGTTTCCTTTCCTGTGCAAGCAGGGGGTTGAAACAGGCCATGAGGCGTTCACCGGGGAAATCCGGAGAATGAATCTCCGCCAGGTTCTGCCGATCGAACAACGACAACTGCAGGTACTTTTGATCAACCAGTTGGCGTACCTTTTCACTGCGCAAGGCCGAGATCCAACCCACACCAGGATGCCTCTTCAGTTCATCAATCTGGGTTTGCGTGAGCATGCCCCTGTCACCCACCAGGATCACCCGATCGAGCCCAAAGCGCTGTTTGAGTGTGTCCACCTGATCCGGCACCGTGGTTGGATCACCGGTATTGCCGGGATAAACCTCCACCGCAAGTGGGCGCCCTCGAGCGTCTGTCAGCACCCCATAGACCACGATCGGTTTACCGCGCTTTTTATCTCGACTGTGACCGGGGCGAACCAACGGGCAGGTCCGACCTTCGTAGTAACTACTGCTCACATCATAAAGCACTTGGCACCCTTCACTCAGATGCCGCTTCGCCAGTTTCTTTTCGATACGGGACTGGCGCGCTAAAAGCCAATCCATGGCGGCATAAAGCTCATCCTCATCGGCATCACTGACCTCCAACTGTTCAGCCAATGTGGTGCTGTGCCAGAGTCGTGTGGTGGCCAGCTTCGAGCAGGGATAAATCAATCGCTCAATGATCATCGCCAACACCAAATCCCGGTCACGAGTGCGCTTGGCACTAATCACTTTATCCAGGCCTATCCGCTTGATCGCTTCCATCAAGAGTTCCACATGCCCATGCGGTAAGGAGCGTTCAATGGCAAAGGCTTCATCCGGGCTAACCAGGGGTTCTTCTTTGAGCACCCGGCGTAAGGCCTCCACCTTCTGGGCCGGCCAGTCCGTGAGGTTGGCCAGTGTGCGTTTGCACACCTGCTTTCCTTCGCGCCAGCCTTCACGCAGAAGAATCGCCGGTCGGGAGTTACGATTGGGGACGATCTCGATGTACATGGGAACATGTATAACACATATTCTCCATAATATAAAAATATAACGCTTCTATATCACTATATACATGGGAACATTATTCAAATGAAATACAGAGGAACGGGTAGATATTTCAGCAGATTACACCAATTTCAGACCGATTCGCCGTGGGAACTTCGGATTAGA
>CAMYOI010000433.1 GCA_947259955.1 uncultured Gammaproteobacteria bacterium | reverse complement strand
GTCGCCAGCTGCTGTTGGGGGAGAACACGCCGTGGGTCTCGCGTCCGGTCGAGGCTTCTCAAACTCTGTTATTATCCGCACATAAATTGCGACCAAGGTTGGAGGAGTAGAGAAATGCGTATCAGAACACATTTAATAGCAGGCCTAGTGTCCTTGGCGGTTGTATTTCCGCCGCTGGTATCGGCGGCTAGTCCATTTAATAAAAGACCTTCGTTCGTTGTCGGCGACGTGATTACCACCACATATGACGGGATTACCGACGACTTACTGACCGGCGGTTTAGGGAAATCCGGACTTGCCGGACTCGCACCCACGTTCGCTGATCCGGAGAATCCCACTGCTGCGGAGCGTCGGACGTTGGCGATCTACAACAACTATACCGCGTTGGTTCCCAACGCCGACGGGGGCGGGTACGGCGTACTGTTCGGACCTAATGTTTTGGCCGACGGTACGGTAACCGACTCGGAAGGGTTGATCCCGGGCAAGGAGTTTCTCGCCTACGCGGGCAACAGATCAGGTAAAATCAACGTGACGATAATGGTACAAGTACCAGACAGCTTTGCCCCGGCTTCACCCTGTATCGTCACCGCGCCGTCCTCGGGGTCACGCGGCGTTTATGGCGCGGTCGGCACAGCCGGCGAGTGGGGTCTGAAAAACAACTGCGCCGTCGCCTATACCGACAAAGGAACCGGAACTGGGGCCCATAATCTACAGGACAATACGGTCAATCTGATCACAGGGCAGCGAGAAGATGCAGACGCTGCCGGCAGGCACTCCAATTTCACGGCGAAGATCAACCGTCCCAGACGCGCCCGCTTCAACGCAGCCACGCCCAATCGATTTGCATTCAAGCACGCCCATTCACAACTGAATCCAGAAAGCGACTGGGGCAAAGACGTATTGCAGTCCATTGAATTCGCGTTCTACGTTCTGAACAAGGAATTCGGCACACCCGGGCACAATGGCAAGAAAATGAAAACTATCGTTCCCAGCAATACGATAGTGATCGCTTCGAGCGTTTCCAACGGGGGAGGCGCTTCCGTGCGCTCGGCCGAGCAAGACACTAGGAATCCTTGAGTTGATTGTATCTTTACAAATGAGTCAAATTTTTAGGCCGCGATTTTTGCCTCCGACACCAGCTGATCGATTGCGTGGTCAAGCTGTTTGATTGCAGTGGTTACGGGTCTGCGGGATGCTTTTGGGCAGCCATCCATAAGTTGTGAAAGGCCTGCCCGAATTACCCGATGATGCACTTTGGTCATGAACAGGCAGATACGCATGCCCTGGCGAGTGACATGATAGCGATGGCTGCCCGAGTCTCTGACAATGATACCGTGGAGCCGCAGCCGTCTCAGGTCGTAGGTCATCCGTCCCGGAGAGTATTGCTCCGGGGAATGGCCCATAAGCTGAGCGACGTACGTCCTCAGGTCGGCATTGCGGAATCCTTGTGGCAGAAGCGTGAACAGACACAGTGCCTGAAACAGGGCCATCACGCGTTCATTCCCAAAACTCAGGGCAGAAGCCCGTTGCCCATCGACCAGAAGTGGCCGGTTGACCTGTTCAAAGGTCTCGTTACCCAGTTGGCAGTCCTGACTGATCTTTTCGACTTCAAGGAGTCGTCGGTTGGCGTCAAAGCCGATCTTCCGCAGAGCGGGCAGATTCTTCAGCAGGCGACCAATGTAAAAATCACGGGTATTGTTGATGGTGGTCTCGGTTCTCAGCGCACGTTCTTCCTTGAAGTACTGTTTGATCCTGGAGGTCTTGTAGCTGACATGCAGTGTCGGGGTAACCCCCTGGGTAATGACGCGGGTCGAAAAGCGACCCGGCGTTCGTTTGGTTATCCTCCGATCAAAGATCAGACTCACTTTTTCCGGGCGACCGAGATCGATATTCTCCCGGATCACTTCTTCGAACAGCTGCCGACCACTCAGCGGACGGTCAAACACCTGAGTTCGTGCAAACTCGGCCTGGAGAATGGAGATCTGGTACCGAAATCCGGCCGCACGATCCCCCGCCGTAAAGGGGTGGGGCAGACGGGCGAACCACTTGCGCACCACCCGCTCAATCCTGGTTTCATCCAGATCGTCGAGGATCTGCTGCAAACGTTCGGGACGTGCACAGGACAGGATCCCGTTATCCAGTGCCTCATAAGCAATCCCCGCCTTATCCAGCTGCCGCTTGGCGTATTCATGCCCATTCACATTGATGCGGGCCGTGTAGGGAAAATAAGAAGAGAATTTGATGAACATCGGACCAAAGTCCTCGTCCACCAGATAAAAGTAATACTGGTTGCACATCACCGTGGAACGATAAAGCCAGGGGTACGAGGCACCCGTTTCCGGGTTGTGCTTCCTGGTGACTCTAAAGGCGCCAAATTTCTCCTGGGCAACACCAATGTAGAGCACTCCCTCCTTCTGGTGGAAATCCCGCAAACGCTTGTTGGTCTCGTCATCCTTGCGCTGACCCTTGTGAAAACGCACCATCTCCAGTCCATTGTCCCTGGCAAATCGTTGAATGTCGGTAACAAAGGCCTTGCTCATCGGCGCCATCAACGTGGTCGAGGCCACCACCGCGCCGCGATGACCCTTGAAAAAGGCCGATACCCCGCCACCAGTCTGCAACATGGGCTGATAGGCATTGAGATAGAGCCGATCGATCCCTTCAATATCCAGCGTGACTTTCTGTTCCAACAATTCGCGAAGATTTTGTTCTATCATAATCCCGGCTCCGGTTGGCACTCGGGTGTTTCACCCAACCGCCGCTTGTTCGGCTATGACAGAAGTTTAACGCTTCTGATGACCAGCCGGAGCCACTTCATGGCTCGTCGGTCTGAGGCAAAGTCTCGCTAGAGGTTCCTCACTGGCGATTTATCGCGGTTAGATATTGTGAACAATGTAAAGGATGGTTGCGATGCGCGCCGTCGGAGTATAAAACCGGAAACGCCGTAGCGCGCCAGCTCGAACCGGGGCGTTCAATCAAACGCACGCTGACACATCCGGCTTTACGCGGCCTGCGCCGCGGTCTCGGAAAAATATACAAGTCGTTTACTCACCGCGGAAATCTGCATAGGGAGCGCCTGATTCCAGGTTTTGAGCCCGGCTCAATATTCCTCGACGTGGATAGCAGTTGGCACAATTCGCTCAAGCGTTCGGTGTTGCTGCCAAGTTTACTAAGGGATGACGTGAGAATTGCGACTATGCATTATGATGCTACACCGTTGCTGTTTCCGGAACTCACGCATGCAAATACGGTAAACGTATTCACTGAACACTTTCACGCGCACCTTGAGAACAGTTCATTATTTATATGCATCAGCCAAGCCACCGAGCGCGACTTGATCAAATACGCCCATGAACACACCGGCCACCGTTCAATCCGGACAACTACAATTGGTTTGGGTGATTTTGAAGTTTCCGGAGATGACGGGATTTCAGCATCGCCGCTTCCCGTCCAAATACAATACCTGCTTTGTGTGGCAACCATTGAGGCCAGGAAGAACCACGCCGTGCTGCTGGATGCGTTCGAAAGAGTTGCGAACAAACATCCAAACCTAGGGTTGGTTCTGGTAGGGCGAGAGGGTTGGAATGCAGAACAAACAATAACCCGGATTCGAAACCATTGCTTGCTTGGGAGCCGAATCTTTTGGTTTGAAAACTTGGATGACAAGGAATTGGCGCGCTTGTACAAAGACGCGTTTCTGTGTGTTTCGACGTCTTTCTACGAAGGTTTTGGGCTTCCGATCAGCGAGGCTTTGAGTTATCAGTGCGTGACGATTTGTTCCAACACCGGTGCGTTGGCGGAGGCGGCGGGCAATTATGCGGATTACATCGATCCGACCGATGCTACAGGGCTGTGTAATAGAATCGAGGCGTATCTGTCCGACCCGCAAGAATACAACAACAGAAAGCAATCGTTGATGAATCG
>CAMYOI010000432.1 GCA_947259955.1 uncultured Gammaproteobacteria bacterium | reverse complement strand
TGCCATCTGGAACAGGGTAAACGCAGTGAATCAAGAGATGCCCTTCAATGGCAGCGTGTCTGTTGCGCCTATTTCAGGTAGCCAATCTGCTTTTTTCCAGTTTGCCGATTTTTAAATCCGACTGAACATATTGCTGAAAACAGGGAAAAGGTATAGCCGGCCATGTCCGCCGCCGTAAGCGAACTCAATTACCTCCGCAAAGCCCACCGGGTAAACCTCCCGATGGTGATTGAGATTGATGGTAAGAACTACAAGGCAGCAGACTGGTCGGTCGCGGGCGTCGGCATAGAAGGATTTGACCTAGACCTCGGAATAAACCAGGTGATCGCGGCGCGCTGCGTGCTGCCAATGCCGGATTCATTTATTGCGCTTAAGGTCGAGCTGCAGCTGAAGGCCCGCCGTCGTGACGTTGCCGGTTTCGAGTTTAAAAATATCACACAACGTCAGAAGCGCGTGCTTCGACATTACATCGAAAGCGCCATTGAGGGAAAGATAGATAATATCGAAGACCTCATCTCCGTGGTCACGACTCCCGGTCTCGCCACCCCCATTGAAGACGCGCTCAATCTAACGGAACTCGAAGCGGAATCGCTGTTCAAGCGGTTCAAAGCCAAAAGCTATGTTTCCATAGGTCTCGGCATACTGTTCGTGATCACGGTGATGATCGTCCTGTTCTACAACGCGGTATACCGCATACACGCCACTGGTCTTGTCAGCGGCAACATCGAGCGCGTCACCGCCAACTCGGGCGGTATCGTCGAAACGATTCACGTGGACCGGAATTCATATATCGATGCCGGAACGCCTATGTTCACGATTAAAGACCCTATCATCGGAATCGAACTCGAGAATGTTCGCATCGCCCTGGACAACATCGATGATCAGATAGATTTACTGGGCCATAAAACTGATCGCGGCATCAGCGGACTGGTTGAGTCGCTCAGGCGCAAATTGGAGAAAAAAGAACAGGAATACGAAAACGCACGCGAACTGTTCGACAAACGTATCATATCGATCAAAGACTTAAGTTTCGTCGAGAACCAATATCATCAGGCCTCTGTGAGCTACCAGCGCGCCGTCGAAGAGGCGGAACAGGGCCGTTCCGGAGTTGCGGCTCAGATCGACCAGCTGCGGCGTGAAAAAACCGCCCTGGTTACCCAGCGGGACGCTCTGCTGCAGCGTCAGGCCCAGCAAACCGTGGCCTCTCCGGTCAAAGGGAAGGTATTCCACGTCGAGCATTCCGCGGGCGAGTACGTCACTCCCAACGACATCATGGTGCTCATCGAAAAAAACAGCTCCCCCAGCGTGCTGGTGAAATTGTTGACCGAAGATGCCCTCAAAATCAGAATCGGCATGGATGCCGATGTCTACGTCCCAGCGACGGACGTAGAATATGGCGCCAAGGTCATCGCTGTCGGTTACTCTTCGGTCAACGGCCAGGCCACGGCGACCCAGGAGGCCAGCCTGAACGAAACGCTCATCAGGCTCGAGTTCGTGGACAAGCGCGTCCGCCTGCCAGCGAATACGCGCGTCAAGGTCTGGATCAGGACGCTTTAGCCGCAGCCGTGGTCAGACGATTCGGACGCAAAGAGGGGCTGATCTCCTTCATCATCCCGGCAATCTCGTACTCGCTGATCGCATTCGGTATCGGCTACTCCATGTGGCCATATTTTTACTATGTGAAGAACGAAACGTTTGTCGTGCTTGGGGCTTTTGCGCTGTGGCGTTACGGATGGCAGTTGACCCACTATGTTCGTTCGACGATATACGCCCTGTTTTACTACCCTAAACTCAAAAGAATCGTAGCCGGTATTCCCGAACAGAGTAAATATCCAGCGCACATTTTCTTCGTGATACCTTCCTTCAAGGAAGAGCCCTGGGTCTCCATCGAGACGTTTCAGTCAATATTCTCGGAATTGTCCAGCATACCGTGCCGGGCGACCCTGATCGTGTCCACCGGTTCTGATCAGGACGATGCAATTATCGCCGCCACCTTCGATGCCCATCCTGTGCGCCACAAGACAAAGCTGATACTGCAGCGCCAGACGCTGGGCAAACGTATCGCCATGGGTCACGCGCTGCGCGCGGTCGCCAGACGATGCGAGGAAGAGCCCAACAGCGTAACCATTTTCATGGACGGCGACAGCTATCTGGAAAGCCACACCCTCGAGAAGACTATCCCTTTCTTTACCGCCTTCCGAGATCTGGGAGCGCTGACCACCAACGAGGTTGCCTACATCAACACGCACTCCAGTTGGTACAAGGAGTGGTTCAACCTGAAATTCGGCCAGCGCCACGTTCTATTTCAGTCGCAGTCGCTGTCCAACAAAGTGCTCACCTTGACGGGACGTTTTTCGATGTTTCGAACCTCCGTCATCATCAAGGAGGAGTTTGTCAAGCAACTCGAAACGGATGTGATCACGCACTGGCGGCACGGCAAGTTCAAATTTCTCATGGGCGACGATAAAACCACGTGGTTTTACCTTTTGAAGAACGGATGGAACATGCTGTACATGCCCGGCGTCACCAGGTACTCCCTGGAGAGCCGCGATGCGAGTTTCCTGTCCGTCAGCACCTCCCTGCCGTATCGTTGGTACGGCAATACGCTGCGCAATAATGACCGGGCACTCGCTCTAGGCTGGCGCACCACGGGTCTATTTATCTGGATCGCCATCCTCGATCAGAGGCTGTCTATGTGGACCTCACTGGTTGGGATTACAGGCGCGGTTATCCTGTCCATATTCAACTCCTTCATTTATCTTCCGTTCTACTTTGCGTGGGTGTTTGGGGTGCGGGTCATTCAAATGTTCGTGATCGCGGTTCGCGGCCACCCGGTGAGCATGCTGACTATCCCGTTGATGCTGTACAGCCAATGGTTTGGCGCCTTCGTCAAAATACGGGCGTACTTCAATCTTTCCGATCAAAAATGGTCCAAAGGCGGTGCCAAACAGACCAGCGACGACAACGTCGTGATGATCGATCACGCGCTGGTGCGATGGCTGCCTTCGTACCTGATGTATTTTTCGTACGCGGTGTTCGTTTTCGCCCTGCTGCTGGCTCAGGGCGCTGTTTCCATGCCGGATCTCGCGTTCTTCAATCAGTCCGACCGCGAGGCGGTCGTCGAATCGCAGTACTACGGCGTCACACCCGACGATGACCGAGATGACGCGCTGGCTTTGCAGGATATCATTGACCGCCTACCGGACGGGGAGAACACGGTAATACGTTTACCGCGCGGTAAATTAGATTTCCACAAACCGATCCGGCTGAAAAGTCACATCGGCCTGCACGGTCGCGGCCCCTCGGAAACGCACATCGTCTCGCACCTCAGGCGGCCGGCGGAGGCAGTTATTTCTTTTCACGGCGGATTGGGCAGGCGTTTGGGAACACTGACAAGGGACGCCCGTCCCAGCGATCGGGGCCTTTACCTGTCGCACACCAAAGACATCCGCCGCGGCGATCTCTTGTTGCTTGAAATGCCGAATGACACGCGTTTTCTGAAGGCGCTCAACAGCGAGCAGTGGAACAAAAAGTATCCGTATCTCAGGAAAATACTGGTCGAGGTCGAACACGTTCAGGGAGACAAGGTTGTCACACGCCATCCCTTGGGGTTGTCCTTGCAGGGTTTTGTGACGCGCGTGTTCGCGGTCAATCCCGTCTCACACATCCAACTAAAGGGATTCACTATCGAACAGCGCGTCCCCGGCGCGGCGTCGGCCCAGGTGCAATTCGAGTACGAAAACTCACACCCCGACTACGCCGTCGACGCAATTAGCGGCCAATGGGCGGAACGCTGCCTGATCGAGGACCTGCACATCCTTCACAGCGGCCGTCACCCGCTGGCCTTCGATAACGTCTACGCGTGCCGCGTCCGGGATCTGGTGATCGACGGGGCGTGGAACAAGGGCAAACAGGGCCACGGCTATGTGAAACTGTCACGAACCTTCCACA
>CAMYOI010000431.1 GCA_947259955.1 uncultured Gammaproteobacteria bacterium | reverse complement strand
CGACGTGGCGATCCAGTCAAAATCTGTACTCCGCAGGAGACAATCGCCTCAACACAAATGCAAAGTTATTTTGAAATAGTTGACTAGCCTCGATTTCCACGGTACGGGGTTGACCTAACACAGCGATCATTTGTCATTTGCACAAGTAAAACGTTGGCGCACTGATTTTTCGAGAAAATCTCTCTATTACTGGTAATTCAGGAAGTGCCTGGCAGGTTGCAGGGCATTTTCCCATCCCTTGGCGTGTTAGTGATATCCAGTATTGTTATCGCGATACACAAGTCGGGTTATCAAAGTTCGCCCTGCTTCTATAAATAGCAGATATTTCGTCAAACCATCAAAAATACTGCAATATATAGCGATAATGTAAAATAGTAACCACAACATATTGCATTTCTGTGATAGTAAGGTACTATGCATATGTGGTTATAAGTACTGATAAACAAATAACGCATCATCTGCACGAAGCCCGCTTCTTTCTCGAACCCGTAAACGCCCTACATCGCCAGTACGAGGCTCTGAGGGCCTATTTCGTCGAAGGCCTCCCTTCGGCAGAAGCCGCCCGGCGGTTTGGATACACCCCCGGTGCCTTCCGGGTCCTGTGCCACCAGTTCAGACACGCGCAGAATTGGCAGGCGCGTTTTTTCAAGGAAGTCCACCACGGCCCTCAGTCCGCGCCCGCCCGTGACCCAGTACGCGAGTTGGTCGTGGCCATGCGCAAGAAAAATCTTTCGGTCTACGATATCCGCCACGAACTCAAGGCCCAGGGTCACGAGATCAGTATCAATTCTCTATCTGTATTGTTGCGCGAAGAGGGCTTCGCTCGGTTGCCTCGGCGGCGCGATGAAGAACGGCCCTTGAGCATTAAACCGGAACCTGCCGACGTGGCGGATGTACGTAACCTTGATCTGACCCCCCGTGGGTTTCGCACCCGGGTGGCAGGCCTGTTCCTGTTGGTGCCTTTGATGAAGGACCTGGACCTTGGGCAAGTCGCTAAACAGGCCAAGCTTCCCGGGTCCAAGATGATCCCCGCCGAGCAGGCGTTGCGCAGCCTGCTGGCGCTGAAGCTTATTGGCAAGGAGCGCAAGAGCCATGTCATGAACCTGGTCTTCGATGAGGGACTGGCGCTGTTCGCCGGGCTAAACGTCATCCCCAAACGCTCCTGGATGGCTGCCTACAGCTCGCGCATCGGGGCGCTTGGGACCCGGCGGTTCATGGCGACTTGGTTCCAACAGGTCCAGCAGATTGGGCTTGAGCACAGTGGCTTGGTATTTCTGGCACGCGATGCCGAGCAACGGGTGATGTGTTATTCCAACGCCCATATCCCCAAGTCTGAACAGGCCAATGAAATCCTGCACTTCGTGGCATTCTGGAAACAACAGACCGGACAGGTCCCCCAGGAACTGGTCTTCGATTCCCAGCTCACCACCTACGCGAACTTGCGAAAACTGGAAGACCTCAATATCCGTTTTCTCACCCTGCGCCGGCGCACCCGCACGATATTGGCCGAGATCTATGCGCGTCCCAATTCCGCCTGGCGCCGGGTGACCCTGCGCTCTCTCACGCGAACCTACCGAACTCCACGGGTGTTCGATGAGAAGGTCAGCATTAGAGATTATGGCGATAAACCCATTCGGCAACTCTCCATACTCGATCTCGGCCATGAAGATCCCACCATCCTGCTGACCAACGATATGCGCGCCACCCCGGCAACCTTGATCACCCGCTATGCACAGCGCATGCTCATCGAAAATGGCATTGCCGAGGCCATCCACTTCTTCCATATCGACTCACTCTCTTCCATGGTCGGCCTCAAAGTAGACTTCGATCTGCAACTCACTTTGGCGGCAAGCTCTTTGTATCGCCTGTTCGCCCGGCATCTCCCCGAAAACTACCACAACGCCACCGCTAAAATGCTCTTTGATAACTTATTGGACGTCACCGGGAAGATCCAAATCGAAGATCATCAGATCATTGTGACCCTCGACAAGCGTGCCCACAATCCATACCTTGTCGATTCAGGACTGGCGGACCACCCAACGCCAATGCCGTGGTTGGAAGATAAGGAACTTGTCATTCAGTTCGCTTAACCACAGCGATTATCCTTAGCTTGCCGTCGCCTTGATGTTAGCTCAACTTCGTTACGTGGAAATCGAGGCTAGGGCAAGCCGGCCTTGCGCAGAGCACTGAGCCAATGCGCAAGATCCTGCGGATGCTTGAAAGGCTCCGTAGTTGCTGCAAGCTTGATCGAATATTCGGGCTCAAGTTCCCTGAATTGCTTCATGGCAGTTGCGGCTTCCTCAACCCTGTCTAACTGCGCATAGCACGCTGCCAACAACAGATAGGTAAAGTTCGTTTTTGGCTCCTGTTTCTCCAGCGCCTCGAGCGCCTCTTGATAACGATGGGCCCCGAAGTAAGCCCATGCCAAGTCCCATAAGTACCATCCTGGGGGGTGCGGGTTGAGTCGAATCGCACTTTTCATGAAGGGGATTCCATCTTCCGGCCAGCCGGCATACGCCAGCGCCCAGCCGTATTCAATCAGTACGTCAGCATCGTTTGGACTGAGTTCGAGTGCCCGTTGATACTCCTGGATGGCAGCATCATGCTGCTGTTGAAGAAGTAAAGCCGACGCCATGCTCCAATGGCTCCACGTATCGTTGGGGTCACTGGCAATCGCCGCTCGAGCCAACTCGACTGCCTTGACCAGAGAACCTTCTGGCGATTCGCCCCATCCGTTCCAGTAGTCCTGAAGGTGCGTCCACGCATTTTTCGCTATGGCTCGAACAGATTTGGGATCGACGTCAAGGGCCTTCTCGGACATCCGTCGCGCAATGAGATTGTCGTCCTCAGTAAAACGATCGCTCACGCCGCCCAGGAAATAGTCGTATGCTTGAAGACTCTTTGTTGGTGTTAGGGCAACCCGCTCGAACTCGACTTTCTGCAGTTTCCCCTGTCCTGCGCCAACGGAGGCAACCATACCGACGATATGATTTGTGATCTCGTCCTGGACCTTGAACAGATCTTCCAGAGGACGGTCGATTCGTTCAGCCCAGACGTGCCCGGCCGTTTCCGTGTCAATGAGTTGCGCCATTACCCGCACGCTGTCCAAAGATCTTTGAATACTGCCCGCGAGCACATAACGCACGCCCAGGTCACGGCCAACCGCGCGTATATCGACGGGCTTTCCCTTGTACTTGAAACTCGAATGCCGCGCGATGACAAAAAGGTCGCCGATCTGTGACAACGAAATGATGATATTGTCGGTCAGTCCATCAGCAAAATTGTCCTGCACCGGATCGCTGCTCATATCGTCAAAAGGCAGCACGGCGACCGAAGGTTTGTCGGGCAACGGATATGCCATTTGGGCAACCGAGGCAGGTTCAAACCGTGACGCCCTCGGCTGCAACCAGGCCAGCAGTCCTCCTGCAACGATCAAAACGATGGTCGCCGTGATCACCAGCCGTGGCACTACAGGCAACTTTATCGTCACAGATACGTCAGCAGGTTCCGGCAGCGCCGACCCCTTGTGAAGCCGCGCCGTGTAAACGCGAACAGCTTCATCGAAGCCCTTGAGTTTTTGTTCACCAAGACTTATTTCATCAAAGGGCATACGCTGCGGCATGGCTTCGTGTATAGCCTCGGTAATACATACACAACCCGGTTTAGCCAACTTCTCTACCCGCTCTGCCAATACAACACCGGCCCCGGTGATCACGTCATCGGCCGTAAACACCTCGCCCATTGCAATACCCACACGAAACGTGGGTTGTATGCTCTCGTTGCGTTGGGCATTGCATTGGATTTGCTCGATTTGAAAATTCAATGCGGCAGTCACAGCGGGGGAAGCCCTATCGAACTCGGCTAGAAGCGCATCTCCACGAATCTCTCGAACATGTCCAGAATATCGATCAATAATGTCGCTGAATCGTCGGAACGCATCTTGTATACGCTCGTGAGCGAGATGCTCGTCTTGCTGCACTAACTTGGTCGAACCAGCGACGTCGGCATGCAAGATGACCGAGAGCTTGTCAGATCGATTCGCGGGCCGTAAAGATCTTTGTCTCGATAATTGTGCTGCCAACTCCGCCATGTGGATTCTCGCTGAAGGGTTATTCCAGGCCTACCTAGTGAGATATCCACTGAGAGGAGTCGATACGTCTGGCCAAGAGTGACCCAATTTCGAACTTGTTACACGACGCCAACAAACATGGTAGGCTTGAACATCGGTATAGTCTGCTGCTATTTTCCTCACTTATCGATGCAAAAAACGCAACACATTTTCGAGTCATATCATGCGGCATCTGCGGACCTTTAGATATGTGGACGAAGTGGCGAAGGTGGGCTCAATACGGGGCGCAGCGGAAACATTGTCGATCACGCCTTCGGCGCTCACCCGTCGGATCCTGGCCTTGGAAGAAGAACTCGGTGCGCCGATATTCGAGCGTCTAGCACGGGGCGTCCGACTGAGTTCCGCTGGAGAGATCCTCATTAAACATATCCGCGCTCAGGTGTCGGATATGGAACGCGTACAATCAGAGATTGCCGATCTGAGCGGTGTTAGCCGGGGGCATATCTCTGTCGCGTGTAGTCAGGCATTATTGCCCTATTTTCTCGCAAAGCAAATAGAACTCTTTCGCCGTGGCCATCCGGGCGTGACGTTTACGGTGTTGGTTCGTGACCGGGAGGCTGCCGAGCACGCACTCTGCCACTATTTCGCGGATGTGGCTATCATTTTCGAGCCGGTACGGCTGGATGAGTGTGAAACGCTTTTGACAATTGAACAGCCGGTGCATGCGATCATGTCACGCCGCCATCCGCTGGCAAAACAAAAGCAGTTGCGATTAATGGACTGCCTCGAATATCCACTTGCGTTGCCGTCACCACCCTACGGAGTACGAAGCATAATGGAAGAAGCTGCCACTCGCCTGCAGGTCAAATTGAACCCGACGATCGAATCCGACAGCATCGATTTTCTGCGCAATGTTGCTGCCAGCACACGGGTTATTTCATTCCAAATCAAAATTGGTCTGCCGCAAAAGCAGATTCATAACGACATGGTCTATCGACCTGTCAATCCCGAAGACGTGCCACCGGGATCATTACACCTTGCGCAACTGCGAGAGCGTTTTCTGCCCGTCGCAAGTGCTCGATTCGCAGAACAACTCATGAGCGAACTTACCAAGGCGTACCCCAACACCCACAGAAAATTCACCAACAAACTC